>JBDSXU010000312.1:0-2723 GCA_039926005.1 Marmoricola sp. | reverse complement strand
GACGGCCCCGTCACGGGCGATGACCTGCGTGCACTGCAGTTCAACACGGCGTTGCGCGGCTACCGTGCCAGCGAGGTGGACGCGCTGATCGACCGCCTCGCCGCCCAGCTGGACGACCAGTCCGCTGGTCCGGGCTCGCCCCCCGAACCCCGCTTTCCTGGCGCAGACTGAGCCGTGTGACCCCACGGCAGGCCCTCGCGCTGGCTGCGATGCACGGCAACGAGACCGGCCCCTCGCACATCCTCTACAACCTGCGAGACGGCAGGCGCATCCGCGGCGCGGACGTCTGGGTGGTGCCGCAGTACAACCGTGACGGCGTGCTCCGGCACACCCGCCAGAACGCCCACGGAGTCGACCTCAACCGCAACTACCCGCGGCACTGGGTGCGGCTGACCGGTTCCTACGACTCCGGTCCGAGCGCTGCCTCGGAGCCCGGGACCAGGGTGGTCATGGCGTTCCTCAAGACGGTGCGCCCCGACTACGTGATCAGCTCCCACCAGCCGCTCCACGGTGCCGGCCGGGCGGGCCGGAAGGGCCGGACGTTCCTAAGACGGCTGCATCGCGGACTGCACCTGCCGGTGAAGTCCTTCAACTGCTCGAGTGTCTGCCATGGAACGATGACCGAGTGGTTCAACGCCTCGTTCCGGGGCGTGGCCGTCACGGTGGAGTACGGCCGGGGAGTCAGCCGGAGGCAGTCGGTCAGCACCGGACCCAGGGGAATCCTGCGGGCCGTCGGCGCCCGTAGGTAGGGCCACCAGGCCCTAACGGCCGGTGAAGACCGGCTTCTCCTTGTTCACGAACGACGCCACCGCGTTGTGATGGTCCTCGGTCGACCCGGTGAGCGTCATCATCGACCCCTCGAACTCGAGGGACTCCGCGAACCCATGACCCGCTGAGAACTCCACGGAACGACGGATCGCCCCGAAGGCGACCGTGGGGCCGGCAGCGAGCCGACGGGCCAGCGAGGCGGCCTCGGCCTCGAGCTGGTCGGTGTCCACGACCTTTGTCGCGAGGCCGAGCTCGAGCGACTCCGCCGAGTCGATGGTGCGCGGGAAGTAGAGCAGTTCGATCGCCTTGGCCCGACCGACGATGCGAGGAAGGGTCCAGGACGAACCGGTGTCACAGGACAGGGCGATGCCGGCGAAGGCGAGGTTGAAGCCCGCCGCCTCGGAGAGGATGCGGAAGTCGCACGCGAAGGCCAGGCTGGCGCCGGCCCCGGCGGCGACACCGTTCACGGCTGCGACCACCGGCTTGGGCATCGTGGCCAAGGCCGTGACGATCGGGTTGTAGTGCTCCTCTACCGTGCGGAACAACGTCTCGGCCCCCGAGCTCTGCAGGATCGAGATGTGCTCCTTGAGGTCCTGACCCACGCAGAACGCCCGGCCGCTACCGGTCAGCACCACGCAGCGCACGCCGGCGTCCTGCTCGGCCTCGCTCACGGCTGCGAGAAGGGCCTCCTTGGTGGACACGTCGAGGCTGTTCATGGCGTCGGGACGGTTCAGGGTGATGGTGGCGACACCGTCGTGGACGTCGTAGCGCACTGGCTCGGTCATGGTGCTCTTCTCTCGTCCGCAGCGGTCCTGTCCGGGGTGAGTCTGCCCCATCGAAATCGGTGGTGTGGTCAGGTGACGTCGTGGATAGGGAATAATGGGGTCGAGTTGGGCGCGTCCTGCGCACGAATGACATGGGAAGAGGTGTGCACATGGCGGCCATGAAGCCGCGGACGGGTGACGGCCCGCTCGAGGTCACCAAGGAAGGTCGTGGCATCGTCATGAGGGTTCCCCTCGAAGGCGGTGGCCGGCTCGTGGTGGAGCTCAACAAGGACGAGGCAACCGCCCTGGGCGATGCACTCAAGGACGTGGTCGGCTAGTCCGATCCCAAAACGATGAGGCCCGCGCAGTCCCGCAAGGGACTGCGGGGGCCTTCGGTTTGGGTCCGTTAGGGTTTGGTTCGTGCCGCTCCCACCCCAGGTTTCCCCGCCCGAGTTCGCTCTCAGTGACGCCGCACCATCTAGGCAGGCGGGTGTCCTCGTCGCGGCTGTCCCGGTGCTTCCCGGACCGGAAGGCGTCGCGCTCGGCCCGGGCGCCGCCGAGCTGGCCGACGATCTCGACCTGGACCTCCTGGAGGTGCTCGCTGCGAGCGGCGCGACCGGTGCGACCGGTGAGGTGACCGAGCTACCCGTCGTACGCCGGGAGGACCGCTCCGTCTCCACCCTCACCCGGGTGCTGATGGTCGGTGTCGGAGCCGCGACCACGGTCGACCTGCGTCGGGCCGGCGCCTGTCTTTCCCGTCATACGACGAACGCCGAGTCAGTGGCCTCCTCGGTCGCCGCGGTCGGTGACGACGAGGCGATGGCCGCGTTCGTCGAGGGAGCCACGCTCGGCTCGTTCAGCTTCTCGCTGCACCGTGATGGGCCCGAGCACCACCCGGTCGGCACGATCGTGCTCTGCCTGACCGCAGCCGACGAGGAGCGCACCGCCCGGCTGGGCCGAGCCGTGGCCGCCGCCGGCGCCGGCTGGCAGGCACGACTTCTGGCGAGCGTGCCCTCCAACATCAAGACCCCGGCCTGGCTGGCCGAGCAGGCCGTCACCGCGGCGCAGGCGGCGGGTCTCAAGGCCACCGTCCTCGACGAGGTCCAGCTAGCCGAGCGCGGCTTCGGTGGGATCGTCGGTGTCGGCCAGGCCGCCTCCGTGCCGCCCCGCTTCGTGCAGCTCGAGTACAGC
>JBDSXU010000311.1:0-8007 GCA_039926005.1 Marmoricola sp. | reverse complement strand
CCAAGACTGTCGGCGTCTACAACTGCCGCGCGTGCGGCACGGAGCTGTTCCGGTCGGAGACCAAGTTCGACTCCCACTGCGGATGGCCGTCGTTCTTCGCTCCGCTGGCCGAGGATCGCGTGGAGTATATCGAGGACCGCTCGTTCGGCGGCGTCCGCACCGAGGTGCGCTGCGCCAACTGCGGCTCCCACCTGGGCCACGTCTTCGAGGGCGAAGGCTACGGCACGCCCACCGACCAGCGCTACTGCATCAACTCCGTGTCGCTGACGCTCGCGCCGCAGACCGGCCCTGAGGACGCCTGACCCTCAACCGGTCAGCTGGTCGACGATCTTGGCGATCCGGCGCTCGCGCGTCTCGGCCTTCTTAGCGTCCAGGACCGAACGGGCGTGTTCCTTGCGGAACGTGTAGGCCAGCGCGTCAAAGGCCTCCCGCGCACCCGCTTCGGCGAGGGCGTCGGCCAGATCGGCAGGCACCTCGACCGTACGCGGTGCGGAGTCGTGCTCGATCGTGACGACATGCTCCTCACCACCCGCGACCCCGGCAGCAGCTCGGTGCGCCGCACTGACCCCGATGAGGTATTTCCCGCCCATCACCGCGATGGTCGAGCTGTAGGAGTAACCGTTGAGGGTCACCGTAACCGGAACGCGCTTCCCGGCCCCGAAGCCGAGCACGATCTCCTCGGGAACCTCGATTCCGACATTGTTGGGACCGTTGCGCAGCAGCGTGGTCGTGAAGGTCGTCATGGATCCCTCTCAGCTCAGGGCAGGGCGCTGATCAGCTCGGTCGGCGTGCGACGGCGCCCAGTGTAGAAGGGCACCTCCTCGCGCACGTGCCGGCGTGCGGTCGAGCCGCGCAGGTGGCGCATCAGGTCGACGATGCGGTGCAGCTCGTCGGCCTCGAAGGCCAGCATCCACTCGTAGTCGCCGAGCGCGAAGCTGGCGACCGTGTTGGCGCGGACGTCCTTGTACTCGCGGGCCATCTGGCCGTGCTCGGCGAGCATCGCGCGGCGTTCGGAGTCCTCGAGGAGGTACCACTCGTAGGAGCGCACGAACGGGTAGACGCAGATGTAGTCGCCCGGCTCCTCCCCTGCCAGGAAGGCCGGGATGTGGCTCTTGTTGAACTCGGCAGGGCGGTGCAGCGCGACCTGCGACCACACCGGGTCGAGACGCCGACCGAAGGCGGTGCGCCGGAGCCGCTGGTAGGCGTCCTGGAGTGTCTCGATGTCCTCGGCGTGCCACCAGAGCATCAGGTCCGCGTCTGCTCGCAGGCCGCTCAGGTCATAGACGCCGCGCAGGATCAGGTCGCCGGCCTCGAGCTTGGCCATCAGATCCTCCACCTCGCGGGCCTCGCCGTCGCGATCGGACTCCTCGCCGAGCACGTCACGCAGGCTGAACACCGACCACATCGTGTAGCGGATGCTCTCGTTGAGCGCTTGGGCCTGCTTTCCGGAGGTGGTCATGCGGCCATTCTCGCAAGCGGCGCGACATCGCGGCGGTTCGGGGGGCAATCTGCGACGCCTCGGCGCGGTTCAGCCGGAAATCTGCGACGCCTCGGCGAGGTCCCGGGAGATCTTGTCCGCGGCAAGGTGGGCCGAGGCGATGCAGGCCGGGATCCCGATCCCGTCGTAGGCCGAACCGCAGACTGCCAGGCCGAGGAGCGTGTCGACCTCCCGGCGTACGGCGGCCACCCGGTCGAGGTGGCCCACGGCGTACTGCGGGAGCGCGCCGCCCCATCGCTGGACGTGGCTGTCAACGGGGCGCACCGAGAGACCGATGGCGTCAGTGAGGTCACCCAGCGCGATCTCCACCAGCTCCTCGTCGCTCACCTGCAGCGTCGCCTCCTCACGGTGGCGCCCCAGGGAGCAGCGCATCAGGAGCAGCTCCCCCGCGGCCGTTCCGGCCTCCCGGACCCAGTCCCACTTGGCGAAGGAGAAGGTCGACGCCTTCACGGACCGGCCGTCCACAGGGGGCACCAGGAACCCGGAGCCGGCGACCCGCGGGAACGCCCGCGCCGGGAACGCCAGCGTCACGATCGCCATCGAGGCATACTCGATGCGCGCGAGCGTGTGCGCCGCCGCGGGTGCGACATCACTGAGCAGCCGTGCCGTCGTGCGCGCAGGCGGCGCCAGGATGACGGCATCGGCCTGCACGACCTCGGGGTCGCGGGTCGAGCCCACCACCAGGTTCCAGCCCCCGCCGGGACGACGGGCGAGGTCGCGGACGGTTTGCCCGGTGCGGACAGTCGCCCCGGAGTCTTCCGCGACGGCACCGGGCAGACGACCGACTCCTCCGCGAATGCCGGCGAACACGGGGGCGTCGGTCGCCGGGTCGGGCAGTGGGGTGGCTGCGGCGGCTGCGCGGGTGAGGGAGCGGTCCCGCTCGAGCAGCGCAACGAGCTGGGGTACGGCGGCCCGGGCGGAGATCTCGCGGGCGTGCCCGGCGTAGACACCACCGAGGAGTGGTTCCACCAGCCGATCGACGATCTCCTTGCCGAGCCGCTCGTCGACAAGGTCGCCGACACTGATGTCGCGGTCGCCGAGCTCGGTGGCCGGCAGCACGTTGTCCAAGGCCGCGCGCGCGAGGCCCTTCGCGGAGATGACCCCGTCGAGCGACCGCAGGTCGAGCGGGACACCCATCATCGTGCGGGGCATCGGAACCAGGCGACCGCGGTTCCACAGGTTCGCCGAGATGGTGGCCGGATGGACCAGGTCCGCCTCGAGCCCCACCTCCACGGTCAGGGCGACGGCTTCAGGTCGGCGGTTGAGCATCGACTCGGCCCCGACGTCGACCACGACTCCCCCGACCTCGACCCTGTGCAGGCTCCCGCCGAGGCGACCTGCGGCTTCGAGCACCACGATCTGCGCCTCGGGGAGGTCCTGGGCGATCCGGTGGGCCGCAGCGAGCCCGGACACGCCACCGCCGACGACGGCGATGCGAGGGGTCCTCGGCTGCTCGGGCACGAGGAAAGCGTGGCACAGGGCAGCGCGCGCGTTGCGACAGGGGAACCGATCAGGACCGGGTCGCGTCACAGGACCATGAAGTCGATGCCGCGGGCCGCGTTGGCCGTCCCTTTCGTGATGCTGGTCGCCCTGCTTGCCTCGTGCGGCGTCGGTGCCTCCAGCAACGATGCCAAGTCCGCCAGCGACGCCGGCGGTTCGACAGCCTCCGGCGAGTCAGCGGACAGTTCGAACAGCCTGGTCGGGCCCGCAGCCAAGGCGGCTGCGCCCACCGGCGCCAAGCAGGCTGTGGCCACTGCGCTGAGTCGTGCGGTCATCTCGACCGGGCAGGTCTCGCTGCACTCGAAGTCCGTCAACAAGGCGCGGGTCGAGGTGATGCGTCTCGTCGCCTCCTGGAACGGCACGATCGCCAATGAGCAGACCAACAGCGACGACCGCGGCCGGATCGTCGACTCCACGATGACACTGCGGGTGCCGACTGCGACGTTCTCGCAGGCGATGAACGAGCTCGCCCGGATCGGCGAGGTGGAGCAGCAGAGCCGCAAGTCCGAGGACGTCACCACGAAGGTGCTCGACAACGATGCGCGGGTGCGGGCGGCGGAGCGCAGCATCCGGCAGATCGAGCTGCTGCTCGGTCGGGCAAGCAAGCTCAGCGACATCATCGCGATCGAGTCGGATCTGGCTCGTCGTCAGGCCGACCTGGACTCGCTGAAGTCCCAGCAGGCGTGGCTGGAAGACCAGACCTCCTTGAGCACGATCACCGTCTACCTCAACCAGCCCGCGACGGCGGCGCACAAACACGACGCGCGTGGATTCCTCGCGGGACTCGACGGTGGCTGGACTGCCCTGAAGGGGACGACCGTGGTGCTGCTGACGGCGCTGGGTGCGGTGCTCCCCTTCGCCGTGCTCGTCGTGCTGTTCGGCCTACCGGTCTGGGTCGTCGTACGCCGCCGGCTCGGCGCCCACGTCAGCGCCGGGAGTGCTCCTGCACAAAGTGCGTGAGCCGCGCGAGCTGGTCGGGGTCGGTGGACGGGATGACGCCGTGACCGAGGTTGAAGATGTGACCCGACGCGGCAGCACCCGCATCCAGGATCTCCTCGGCCCGCCGGAGCATCACCTCGGTCGGGGCGAACACCAAGGTGGGGTCCAGGTTGCCCTGCACGGCGCGAGGGCCGACCCGTTCGATGCCGACAGCCAGCGGCACCCGCCAGTCGATCCCGACGACGTCTGCCCCGGCGTCGCCCATCAGGTCGAGGATCTCGCCCGTCCCGACACCGAAGTGGATGCGGGGCACGCCGGTGGCACCGATGCGCTCGAGAACGCGAGCGGAGTGCGGCAGCACGTGGGCGCGGTAGTCCTCGCGGGTCACGGCACCGGCCCAGGAGTCGAACAGCTGGACCGCGGACGCGCCGGCCTCCACCTGCACCTCGAGGTAGGCGGCAGCGATACCGGAGATCTTGCGCATCAGGGCGTCCCACACGTCGGGTGCCCCGAACATCAACGCCTTGGTCCTCGCGTGGTCCTTGGAGGGCCCGCCCTCGACGAGGTACGACGCAACGGTGAACGGAGCCCCTGCGAAGCCGATCAAGGGGGTGTTGCCCAGCTCGCCGACCAGCCCCTGCACGGCCTCGGTGATGAACGGGACGTGCTCGGGCCTCAGGTCGGGGATCGCCTCCACATCTGCCAGGGTGCTCACCGGCTTCGCGACGACCGGTCCGACGCCGGGCACGATGTCGAGGTCGACGCCGACCGCCTTGAGCGGGAGCACGATGTCGGAGAAGAAGATGGCCGCGTCCACGCCGTAGCGGCGTACGGGCTGCATGGTGATCTCCACGACCAGCTCGGGACGCATGCAGGAGTCGAGCATGGTGATGCCCTCGCGCAGCTTGAGGTACTCCGGCAGCGAGCGCCCCGCCTGCCGCATGAACCACACGGGCGTGTGCGGCACGGGCTCGCTCCGGGCCGCTTTCAGGAAGGCCGATTCGTGCAGTTCTGGGTTGTTCGTGGACGCGGCGGGCATGGGCCGATCTTCGCAGGTCAGGCGGCGAGTCGGGTCCCGGGCACCGGTCGGTCGGCCTAACCTGTCGGCATGGCGGCACCCGAGCAACCCCGCATCGAGCCACCCGCGGCTCCCCCCGAGTTCAGCCGCGCCGTGACCCAGGTCCGGGCTGCGAAGTTCCGGTCCGAGCTGTTCGTCGAGGAGATGCCGGCACCGCAGCGGATCGCCCCGTTCGCATCAGCGCTGTCCGCTGACGTGACCGTGGCGGGCGAGGACGTCGGCTCAGGCCGCATCGTGGTCCTGCACGACCCAGCCGGCAACGACGCGTGGGAGGGGACCTTCCGCTGCGTCGCCTATGCCCGCGCCGAGATCGACCCAGAGCTGGTCAGTGACCCGATGCTCGCCGGCGTCGGGTGGAGCTGGTTGACCGAGGCGCTCGCGGCCCATGGCGCTGAATACACCGTGCCGTCGGGCAGCGTCACGTGCGTGGCCTCCGAGAGCTTCGGGGGCATGGCCGACGAGGAGCCCACCGCCCAGCTCGAGATCCGTGCCTCCTGGTCCCCCACCGGCGACCTCACCGCGCACGTCGAGGCCTGGGGGGAGCTGCTCTGCACGGCGGTCGGACTGCCACCCGTGCCCGAAGGGGTGGCCACCATGCCGTCACGTCGTGGACAGCGTGGCCCCGGCTGATGCCGGCGCGGGAGACCGAGCCACAGGCACCCACCGACCCGGAGTCCGCTGACACCGATGAGACCCCGGTTGAAGAAGCACCTGTCGAGCAACCGCCGCCCGTCCCCCTGCTCACCCTTCGCGACGGACTTCCCGACATCACCGAGACTCACGCACAGCTCGCCGCCGTCATCGAGCGCGTCACGTCCGGGACCGGCCCCATCGCCCTGGACGCCGAGCGCGCGTCGGGTTACCGCTACTCCCCTCGCGCCTACCTGATCCAGCTGCGCCGCGAGGGCGCCGGCACGGCGCTGGTCGACCCCATCGCCTACGACGACCTGACCGGGCTAGGGGCCGCATTCGGGGAGGCCGAGTGGATCCTGCACGCCGCCAGCCAGGACATCCCGTGCCTGCGCGAGGTGGGACTGGTGCCGACCAGGCTCTTCGACACCGAGCTGGCCGCGCGCCTGCTCGGCTATCCCCGCGTGGGCCTGGCCACCCTCGTGGAGGTCATCATGGGCAGGTCCATGCGCAAGGAGCACTCTGCCGTGGACTGGTCGAAGCGACCGCTCCCGGCCCCATGGCTGGAGTACGCCGCACTCGACGTCGAGGTCCTCCTCGAGCTACGCGAGGTGATCGCCGGTGAGCTGGTGGAGTCCGGCAAGGACGACTGGGCGGCTCAGGAGTTCCAGCACCTGATCGACCACGTGCCTGCACCGCGCCAGGACCCGTGGCGGCGTACGTCCGGCATCCACAAGGCGAAGGGCCGACGCGCGCTGGCCGCCGTGCGCGAGCTGTGGACGACCCGTGACGAGATCGCCGAGCAGCGCGACACCACGCCGGGACGACTGGTGCCCGACTCGGCGCTGATCATCGCGGCCAACTCGATGCCCGCGAACACGGCGGCGTTGCTGGCCACCCTGGGCTTCCACGGCCGCGGTGCCCGGAGGTACGCCGACCGCTGGGTCGCTGCCCTGGAGCGCGCGCGGCAGATGCGCGACACCGACCTGCCTGCGCTGACGGTGCGCTCCGACGGCCCGCCGGCGCCACGCGTGTGGGCCGAGCGGGACCCGGCGGCCGCGGCACGACTGACCACTGCACGCGAGCTGGTCAACGCGTTCGCCGAGGAGCGGAAGGTGCCGGTGGAGAACCTGCTGCCGCCGGACTACCTGCGACGGGTGCTTTGGAAGCCACCTGCGGCCGACGGCGCCGAGATGGAGACGGCCGTCTCCGCCGAGCTGGAGGAGCTCGGTGCCCGGACCTGGCAGATCGAGATCATCGCGCCGATGCTGGCGCAGGCGATCGTCGATCCGAAGCCACCGGCGCCTGCGCCCCAGGTTGAATGACCTAGGGTGACGGGCTCGGGCTGGGCGCCTTCGACGGGTCGAAGAGCGCCACCGAAGCGGCGTCGATGGCTTCGAGCTGGTCCTGCAACGGCTCGATCACCGGCTCGTAGAACAGCTCCGTCAGCTGCCTCGCGGCAGTCTTTGCGACCAGGGGCCACCGGGGAGTGCTCGGCAGCAGGCGGGTGTCGCGCACCTCGCGTGCGAACACGTTGGAGTTGAGGGGCCGCTGGCCGGTCTGGAGGAACGACTCACTGTTGAGCACGTCGAGGTTGGCCGGCATCACGAAGCCGGTCGAGGCCAGGGTCTCCGCGCCCTTGTCCGCGATCACCGCCGCCAGCAAGTCCGCCGCCTCGGGGATGTCCTCGGACTTCGAGGAGATGCACAGCCCCGCCATCTTGGCGATCGTGGCCCCGCTGCCCACCTTCGGCAGCGGCATCACGTCGAACGTCAGATTCTGCTTGGTCCGCAGCTGGGGGGTCAGGTCGCGGAAACCCAGCATCATGCCGAGCTTGCCCGCCTTGAAGCGATCGATCGCCGATTTCCTGCGCAGGGCGTTCTCGTTGAAGGTCAGGGCCGGATCACGGACGAGCTCGAGGAGCTTCTCCATCGCACTGGCCGACGCGCCGTCGGAGAGGGTGAGCGTGGTCGGCTCGTCATCGTCGTCGACGACCTCGCCGCCGCCGGACCAGATGAACGGGGCCACCTGCTCGAGGTCGGGGGCGACGTAGAGACGCGAGCGGCGCGGACGCCGTGATGGCAGAGGACGTGCGTGCTGCCTTCTTGGCGCCGCGCTTCGCCACGGTGTTCGCCGCGCTCTTCACGCTGCGCTTTGACGCTTTCTTCGCCGGTGTCTTTACCGCGCGCTTCGTCGCCTTCTTCGCCGAAGATTTCACGGCGCGCTTGGTTGTCTTCTTGGCCGCCATGCTCGCGTCCCGGTGCGAAGACCGTGCCTAGTAGTCGACAGGCCGCAGATAGCTCTCTCCGATCGCACTGGAGCTCAGCAACGCCACCGTTGGAAGCCGCCGCTTCCAGTGCGT
>JBDSXU010000310.1:0-5614 GCA_039926005.1 Marmoricola sp. | reverse complement strand
GTTCCTGCAGCTGCTTCACGGTGAGACCGCGGTACTCGGTCAGCACAGCGCCCGAGGAGTCGTTGAACGAGTCGACGATCTCCGCGACGGCTGCTGCCTTGTCTGGCCGCGCCATGGGTCTCCTTCCAACTGGTGCACTGGTGTGTGCGGGCGTCGCACGGGTTTGCGCGACGCCTGCGAAGTCGGAGACCAGGGAAACAAGAACGCCCTGTGCAGGTGCACAGGGCGGATGGCGACTGGGTCGTCTCACTCGGTGTCACCTGGGCAGGTCGTCCGCTGTTCGCGAACCTTCGGGTCACTCCGCTCGCGAGAGCGGGATGATCGACCGGCGGTCTTCGGCTTCGACGGGCCACGATACGGGCTCGTTCTCCCGGGGACCAAATCGGGACCGGTCAGGGCGTGCGCGCCGGCTCGCGGCTCGCGGCCACGAGGTCTGCCTCCAGCCCTGGGCTCTGGGTCGCCTCGTCGAGGAGGGCCCGGAACAGCGACCTGTCGAGCTCGGCGATGCGCGCCGGCTGGTCCTCCGAGGCGCCCGGCCACCTGGCCACCAGGCCGGAGGACCGCGCGTCGCCGCCGTCGCGCATCACGGTCCAGAGCGCGGTCATCGCGGTCAGCTCATGGGCCACCCGGAGGTAGCCCTCTCCCGGACCCCCACGACCGGCATCGCCCAGCAGGGGGCGCAGGACGAAGTCCAGCAACCGACACGAGGCGAACACGGCTGCGGGCCGGTCAGCAGGTGCCTCACCCTGGATCCGCAACCGGTTGAAGCGGGCGCACCGGTCCGCCAGCGCGCTGAGAGCGAGCTGGTCTCCCCGCATCCGGAGCAGGGCCAGCTCCATGCCCGCACGGATGGGGTGATCCTCGTGGGAAGCGATCTCGTCCAGAGCAACGACGTCGCTGGACAGCAGCACCGCCGGCCCGTCGAAGGGCGCGGTCAACGCCACCCCGTCAGTGGCGGTCCACACGTGTCGAACCCAGGCCGCCAGCGCGAGGGAGCGAGCACTGTCGGCGCCCTCGCCCGTCGAGGCGGTCCGCAGCAGCGTGGACCGCGCGCGGGCAGCCGCCCGGTCGGGCATCACCGACTCCAGCAACCACGTCGCCAGCTCACGGTCCTCGAGAACGTCGAGCGCGCACCCGGCATCCACACCGGCCGCGTCCAGCCACGCCCTGCCTGCGTCGTACGACGCAGACAGGCCAGGCCCGAAGAGGGATCGGCCGGCCTCACGCAGGAAGGCAGCCCCGAACCGAGCGCCGCAGGCCGTGCCGCGCGCAAGCAGCTGACACAGCCGCGCCCCGGACGGGTCAGCGGCCATCAGCTCACCCACGAAACCGTCAGGCAGCGTTCCCGCGGCGGACGTGCGCGCGACCATCACCGACAGCGAGCCGAGGATCGAGTCGGCGTCCTGGAACGCGCGCACGTCGGGGCCGCCCACTGTGGTCAGCCTCCCGAGGAAGGCTTGGTGTCCCAGCGGTGACAGCCGGTGTGGACGCCGAGGATGGTGTTGGCGCGCAGGCCATAGCTGTAGCTGGCGCCGTCCTCGGCCAGACCGGTCATGGAGAAGTCACCGGGCCGGTCGACGACCACCTTGATCGTGTCGAAGCCGTACTTGCGTCCGACCCCCTCGACGAGTTCGGCACTCCTCTTCCAGCTCTTCTCGGGATAGGTGCCCTTCACCACCAGCGTGCGCATGTTGACGTTCTCGGCCAACTGGTCGTCGTTGCAGGCGGCCCGGATGATGCCGTCCTCGTTGGGAGCATCACCCCAGGACTGTTGGCCGATCTGCTCGTCGAGGGCCTCGATCATCTCGCGGCGCATCTTGTCGTAGCGGGCGAGGGCGGACTCCATCGAGACGGTCGAGGGGCTGCTCATGGTGCTCTCCTTCGAGGGGGTGGATCCGTCACTGTCACAGCCGCCGAGACAGGCGGCGAGCACCAGGAAGAGGATTGCGGAGAGCGTGCCGCGGGATGTGCGTCGCACCATGATCACCTCATCCATTCCGGCCACCAGGTCAGCACGTCCCCGGCGCCATGCCCGTCGTCGTGCACCTGACCACCGGTACCCGCGACGGTCGCCGCGATGTTGTGCTGACTCGTGGTGCCATCATCGAGGTACTCACTGTGGCCCGTCGACTCCTGGTACTCGATGCCATCGATCTCTGCGTCTTTGGCCGAGAGACCGTCCACACCGTCCAGCCAGGTGGGGTCGATGCCGAACTGGGCCAGATCGGCCACCGGGTCGCGGCGCGCCTCGATCCGGTAGAGGTGCCCGTCGGGGACATGCAGGTCGTCGCGGTCGCTGGTGCCGAGGCCGGGTGAGCCGAAGACGATCGCATCGTCCACCCCGGTCCCCTCGTGCTGGAGCGCGAACCCGGTAGTGGTCGAGCCGTAGGAGTGACCCAGCGCCGTGAGATGCGGATCCTGCTCGCGCGAGGCATTGATCCCGGAGTAGAAGCCGGCCAGGTCGTCACCGCCGCTGCGCGCCAGGTCGTCCGAGGCGACGCTCTGGCTCGGGAAGACGACACCATCCCACTGCGGGGCGTCATACCCGAGCCAGGACACGGTCGCGACCGTGTCCAGGCTGCCGTTGCGGATCAGCTCCTGCTGGGCGCGAGAACGCAGCGTGGCCATGTCGGAGTCGATGCCCTTGAGACTTCCCTGCACCGTCGTGGTGAAGCCGGGAGTGAACACCGACACGTGGTCCGCGGTGTCGACGTCACCCACAGCGACGGCGGCATGGACCTGGTCGCCGCTGTACGCGTCGAGCAACAGCAGCTGACGACCGCCGAGGTCGAGGGTGCTGTCCACGGAGTCGAGCGCCGCGAGCCTGTCGCGCACCTCCTGGGCCTCGGCCGGCTCGAGGTAGTAGCCCCGGCCGTAGGGCTCATAGCCGTGCTGCCCCTCGGTCAGGTCGGCGAGCTGGTCCTCGAGGTCCTTGCGGACGAGCGGGATCTGGGCCCGGTTGGCGAGGTCTCGTCCCCAGGCGGGTACGCCGTCACGGTTGCCGACCTTGTCGCCGCGGAGCAACGTCACGGCCAGCTGCTGGGTGGGCGTCAGCGCGCTCCACCAGGCGTTCACCTCGTCGGGTGATGCGTCGCCCGAGGGAGGGTCGACCGCGAGTGAGTCGAAGACGTGCACGAGACCGGTTCCGCCGAGCTCCTCGACGATCTCGTGACCGATCTCGGGGTCCTCGGCGTACCGCCCGAGCAGATCCTCCATCGAGGCGAGCGCCCCGCGACTGGCCGGGTCGTCGGGGTCCAGCCCGTCCAGGGCATTGACGATCTCGGTGGGAATGCGCGTCCTCGCGTCGGTGAAGGTCCCGGTGCCGACATAAGTGGCGGTGCCGCCGTGTGTCTCGAGGAGGACGGCTAGGTCGAGCAGGTCCCGCAGGCCCGGCTGCTGGTCACGGAGCCAAGCGGCGGTCAGTGCGGCGGGGCCGCCCTCAGCAAGGGAGGGGACGGCGATCGGCGTCTCCTGCGTGACCTGCTGGCGCTGGGAGTCGACCGCGTCGGCAAGCGTCGTCAACTGGGCCAGGGCGGCACGGAGCTGCGTCGTCTCGAGCCTGACCACGGATCCCGTGGACCCGCCGCCACCGTCCTCGTCACGCATCCGGCCCCCCGTCGTGGCTCCGAGGGAGTCCTACCCCGCGACCAGCAGGGCGCAAACCCTGCGAAATCGCCCTCACGCGGGAGCGCGGGCTCACCCTTCGCAGCCCGCGCCGGCCTTCTCCGCGACCGCGGTGACGAGTGCCCGCCGCTCGGCCGCGCTCGCGCCGACGTGACCTCCGTCAACGGATGCCGTCATCGTGCCGCTCTTGTCGAGCGTCTCGCACACCCACAGCGCGGTGAAGGCGTCCCCGATGACCTCGATCCCGGCGTGGCCCGCACCCACCGTGAACTTCTCGTCCGACGCGGCGATCTGCTTCTTCGCGGTGGCGACCTTGTCGAACGACCTCAGCCTGGCCGTCACGATGAGTACGTTCGGATGGTCCGCGAGGTTGACCGAGCAGCTGAAGAGCGGGCTGGACGTCGGCGGCAGCGCGTCGCCCTTGGTCTGGGTCTTGTAGTGATCGGTCCCCACGACCGCCTGAACCCTCTTGGCCGACACTCCGCACGCCTTGCTGTTCGGATAGCTGGGGAAGTCCTCACCCCCGCAGCCGGCCAGCCCTGCGGCGACCACCAGGGTCGTGACCACGACCGCCGACCTCATTCGCCCCGGTCCCCCTTGGTGCGCTGGTAGTTGTCCCACGAGTTCTTCACCGTGTTGGACGAGACGGCGTTGATACCTGGCTCGTGCTGGTGCTCGGAGACCAGGGCGCTGACCTCGTCGTCGGTGAGCTCGCCCGGTGGCTTCAGGTTTCCGTAGGCGTCCTGGGGCCAGTCGTCACGAAGTGTCGTGGTGAAGACGGTGGTGCCGTTCGGGCCGCCCTCGAGCTCGGTGGGCATGTGAGCCGGGTGGTGGTCGCTCTCAGCGGTCGCGACGGCGTACATCGCCTGGACCTGGGTGGACTGGCGAGCGGACTCGTAGTTGTCGTTGCCCTCCACGGCCGCGGCGTGGGCCGGATCGCCGACGTATCCGTCGATGATCTGGTCCTTGATGTCGCCGAGGAGGAAGTCCCCGAGTGGTGCGCCACCGCCCAGCTGGTCGGTGGGGACGAGGTCGAGAGGCAGGGTGAACAGCTCGGCGGTCTTGCGGCGCGCATCGGCCTCGTCCGCGCCGTCGTTGACCATCCCCTGGGCGAGCTCGTCCTCCAGGAAGCCACGAAATCCCGACGACGAGCCGATCTGGTCGACGAGCGGGTCGCCCGTGGTGTCCGGGTTGAAGGGCGGGTCCCCTCCCGCACGGCCGTCGAGGGAGCGGAAAGCGCTGTCGTTCATGAGGTACTGGTTCAGCCGGGTGGCGTGGTCGCCGACGATGCTGGCCGCCGTCTCGTTGCCACCGATGTGCTGGAGCACCTCGGTGAGGTCGTCGTCAGTCATCGTCGCGTGGAACGGCGGCACCGGCGGATCGAGAGGATAGGTCCCGTCAATCGTTTGATAGGCGTCGGCCATGTAGGTCCCGACGATTCCGCCGAGCTCCTCGTCGTAGGTGTCGTCCAGCTCGGTGCCGGCGGCGTACTCGATCGCCCAGGACGAGATGTCCGCAGCGTTCTGGGCCCGGTCCCCGGTCGGGTCCATGGCGGAGTCGACCGTCGAGATGCGGACGAGGTCGTCCATGTCGTCCGCAATGAACTCCGAGGTCAGCCGGTCGTGCATCAGGTACGACGCCAGCTCCTCGTCCATCATCACGCTCTGAGCGGAGTCGGGGCTGTTGTCCGCGGCTCCGATCAGCTGCTTGAGGGCGTCCTGGTTGTCGTCGTAGAACTTCTCGTTGCCGAACGTCGAACCCGCGGTGACCAGCATCGAGTGCCGCATCGGGTCACCGGCCTCCCACTCCAGCAGTTCGTGGCCGATCGACTGGGTGAAGCTCGCGCCGAGGATAGTGTTGTTCTTGTCCGCGGAGCGCAGCAGGATCGCGGCAACGTTCCAGTCCTGGCCCAGGCCCTTGGCCCACTCATCGGAGTCGACCCAGTCGTTCCTGGTCGCGCTCCCGAGCATCCCTGTCAGGCCCGCGGCGA
>JBDSXU010000309.1:0-5528 GCA_039926005.1 Marmoricola sp. | reverse complement strand
TCCACTCCTCGGAGCTGCACGCCGGCGTCGAGGACTTCCGTCAGCGCCTGGACGACCTGCTGCCCGAGACGATCGACCCATCGGTCCTGATCGGCCGCTACATCCCCAACCTGGTGCCGCGCCTGTTCACCCTCGACCGGGCCTACGTCCAGGAGGTCGCCGACCTCGTCGACTCCCCGCTCCTCAAGCCGATTCTCGAGGACTGGGCGACCTGGGAGGCCGACCCGGCCGGCCTCGGTCGCGCCCTGCTGATCGAGCTGCTCGCCTGGCAGTTCGCCAGCCCCGTGCGCTGGATCGAGACCCAGGACCTGCTGTTCGGCTCGCCCGAGCAGGGTGGCCTCGGCATGGAGCAGTTCGTCGAGGTCGGCGTCGCCAACGCGCCGACCCTGGCCAACCTGGCCTCACAGACGACCCGGCTCCCGTCCTACGACGGGGTCGCGCCGAAGATCGTGAACTCCTCGCGTGACGCGGCGGTCGTCTTCGCCACGGACACCCCCCTGCCCGATGATGAACCGGACGACGAGCCCGACGAGGCTCCGCAGGAGCCGACCGCCGAGGCTGCTCCCGCTCCGGAGAAGGCCGCTGCTGCCCCCGTGGCTGCAGCGGGCGCCGAGCGCCCCGCGGACCTGAGCTACTCGGCCGCGGACGCGACCACGACGCTCGCAGCGCTGCGCACCAAGGTGCGGCCCGACCAGATCGGCCAGGCCGACACGATCGAGGCACTGTGCGACGGTGTCTCCTCGCGTCGCAACCAGCTGCTCGTCGACCTCGGTGCCGAGCTCTCGCTCGGCGCCATCGACGGTGCCGCAGAGGCTGACTGGAAGGGTCTCTCGGCCACGGTCACCAAGCTGGCCCGCACCTACTCCGCCTTCGGACCGGTGCTGACCGAGGCCGTCAGCGAGCAGTTGCGCAAGTTCGCCGGTGCTGCAGGCAGCAAGCCCGCCGCGATCGCCGACCGGGTGCGCGACACCTGGCAGCTCGGACCCGGCTGGGTCACGCACGTCTCCGCCGAGCTCGCCGCCGGACTGCGCGACGGTTCCTCGACGCGTGGCGGTTCGCTTGGCTTCGACATCGACCTGAGCGACCTCAACTCGGTCGTTGACCACGCGGTCCAGGTCGTCGGTTCGGCCCAGGGTGTCTCGGTGAGCATGCCCGCCGCCGCCGGCGGCGAGGGTGGGACCGTCGACTCCGCTGCGCTCAACGAGCTGAGCGACACCATCACCGGGGCCGACGGCGTACTCGCCTCGACCGCGCGTCACCTGCTGGGCAAGCTCGGCCTGCAGGAGCCCGCCCCCGAGGAGACCGAGAACCTCGACGCCGAGCTGGTCAAGCTCGTCGAGGCAGAGCTCGGCTCGGACTGGTCACGCAAGGTGTCGCCGTCCTTCGACGCGCGCCGCGCGGTCCTGCTCGACGACCGCTGGGCCTCGGTCCGCGAGGACTTCGCCCGGGTCTGGATCGGCGACGACTCCGCCCGCGATCGCAGCTTCGCCGGTCTCGACGAAGCCGCACGGTCGCAGGCCGGCTGGTGGCTGGACCGCGCCCGTCGCGAGAAGCGCGCCGACCTAGTGTCCTTCTACGACGACGCGATCCCCGCGTCGGAGGGTGAGCGCGAGTGGGCCGACGACGTTGCCGTCGTGACCGGTGCGGCCCCTGGCTCGATCGCGGGTGCCGTGGTCGGCGACCTGCTGCGTGGAGGTGCCACGGTCGTGGCCACCACCTCGCGGCTCGACGCCGAGCGTCTCGCGTTCTTCCGTGGCCTCTACCGCGACCACGCGTCGACCGGTGCCGCCCTGTGGGTGCTGCCGACCAACCTGGCGTCGTACGCCGACGTCGACGCGCTCGTCGAGTGGGTCTCCTCCCCTGTCGTGGAGTCCGCCGGCGGCCAGAACACCGAGCTGCGGCCCGCGCTCTCCCCGACGCTGGTCTTCCCCTTCGCCGCCCCGGCGGTGCAGGGCACAGCGGCCGAGGCCGGCCCGCGCGCCGAGGTCGAGTTCCGCATCCTGCTCTGGGGCGTCGAGCGACTCGTGACCGGTCTGGCGGCACAGGGTGCCGACCACAAGATCGGCCAGCGGGTGCACGTCGTACTCCCGGGCTCACCTAACCGTGGCCGTTTCGGTGGCGACGGTGCCTACGGCGAAGCGAAGGCAGCGTTCGACGCCTTCGTGACGCGCTGGCAGGCCGAGAAGGACTGGGCGCAGCGTGTCTCGCTGGCCCACGCCCACATCGGCTGGGTCCGTGGCACCGGCCTGATGGGTCACAACGACCCGCTGGTCGACGCCGTCACCGAGGCCGGGGTCCGCACCTGGTCCCCGGAGGAGATGGCCGCCGAGCTGCTCGAGCTGTGCCGCGCCGACTCCCGCCGGGCCGCCGCGATCGCCCCGATCGTCGCGGACCTGACCGGTGGGCTCGGCGAGGCCGACCTCGACCTGGCCGAACTTGCCCGCGATGCGCGCGAGGCCGCCGAGAACGCCGCTGCCCTCGAGGCCGAGGACGACTCGGACGAGGCGCTGCTGGCGCTGACCCACCCCGCTGGTTGGGGCACGTCACAGCCGACGATGGCCTGGCCGAAGATGAACGCCCGTCCCGAGGACCTGGTCGTCATCGTGGGTGCCGGCGAGGTCGGCCCCGGCGGTTCGTCGCGGACCCGGTTCGAGCTCGAGGTCGAGGACCACCTGTCCCCGGCCGGCGTGCTCGAGCTGGCCTGGACCACCGGCCTGATCGTGTGGGAGAACGAGCCTGTCGCCGGCTGGCACGACGTGAAGAGCGGCGAGCCGCTGAGCGAGGCCGAGGTCGTCGAGCGTTACGGCGAGCAGATCGAGGGCAGCGTCGGCATTCGCAGCTACCGCGACGACGGCGCGCTGATCGAGGGCACCGCACCGCTGATGGTGCCGGTGTTCCTCGAGGAGGACACCTCGTTCGTCGTCCGCACCAAGGACGAGGCCGACGCCATGGTGGAGGCCTCGCCGAAGCACACCCGCATCGCTCCCACCGAGGACGGCGACTGGCTGGTCACCCGCCTCGCGGGCAGCGAGATCCGGGTGCCGCGCAGGTTCAAGCTCTCGCGCTTCGTGGGTGCCCAGATCCCCGACGGGTTCGACCCGAAGGTGTGGGGCCTGGGCTCGATGACGGAGTCGACGGACCGCCTCGCGGCCTGGAACCTCGTCGCGACCGTGGATGCGTTCATCTCCTCGGGCTTCGAACCCGCCGAGCTGCTGCGCTGGATCCACCCGACGAAGTTCGCGAACACCCAGGGCACCGGCATCGGTGGCATGCAGTCCACCCGCAAGATGTACGTCGACGCGCTGCTCGGTGAGCAGCCCCCGAACGACGTGCTTCAGGAGGCCCTGCCGAACGTGATCGCGGCGCACACCGTGCAGTCCTACCTCGGTGGGTACGGCTCGATGGTGCACCCGGTTGCCGCCTGTGCGACCGCTGCGGTCAGCGTCGAGGAGGGTGTGGACAAGATCCGCCTCGACAAGGCCAGCGTGGTCGTCACCGGTGGGTTCGACGACCTCGGCATCGAGGGCATCCTCGGCTTCGGCAACATGAGTGCCACCGCCGACACCGCCGAGATGCTCGCCAAGGGCATCGAGGAGCGTCACGTCTGCCGGCCCAACGACCGCCGTCGTGGCGGGTTCGTCGAGGCCCAGGGCGGCGGCACCGTCGTACTGGCTCGCGGTGACGTGGCCGTGGAGCTCGGACTTCCCGTGCTCGGTGTGGTGGCGTACGCCGGCTCCTTCGCCGACGGCATCCACACCTCCATCCCGGCCCCGGGCATCGGTGCCCTGGGTGCAGGCATCGGCGGTGCGGACTCGCCACTGGCCAAGGGGCTCGCCTCCGTCGGCCTCGGCGCCGATGACGTCGGCGTGGTGTCGAAGCACGACACCTCGACCGCAGCCAACGACCCCAACGAGTCCAGCCTGCACGAGAAGCTCGCGGGTGCGCTCGGACGGACGGTCGGCTCGCCGCTCTACGTGGTCAGCCAGAAGTCGCTGACCGGTCACGCCAAGGGCGGCGCCGCTGCATTCCAGCTGATCGGCCTGTGCCAGACGCTGGCCGGCGGCACGATTCCCCCGAACCGTGGGCTGGACTGCGTGGACGAGGCACTCTCCGAGAACGAGCACCTGGTCTGGCTGCGTGAGTCGCTGCAGACCGGTCCGCTCCGTGCCGGCCTGTTGACCAGCCTCGGCTTCGGTCACGTCTCCGCCATGGTCGCGGTCGCGCATCCCGGTGCGTTCGTGGCGGCACTCTCGCCAGCGCAGCGCGACACGTGGCTGAAGGCTGCCACGGCTCGCATGGTCGCCGGTGAGGCGCGTCGTCTGGACGCGATGTGCGGCGGTGACGCGCTCTACACCAAGCCGGAGAAGCGCCGCTTCGCCGACAGCTCCCTGGCCCGTACCAAGGCCGACGAGAGCGCCATGCTGATCGACCCGAAGGCACGCCTCGGAGCGGACGGTGTGTACGCCGAGGTCACTCGGTGACCTCAGCCGCGAACGGGCCCGTCTCGGGTTCGATCGACCCCGGCACCGTGGCGGGCAACGCCGCGGTGGGGGTCGACGTGGTCGGCATCAGCGCGTTCGCCGAGCAGCTCGAACAGCCCGGCACCCGGTTCGCACGCTCGTTCACCGCTGGTGAACGGCGGGCGGCCAGGGCCGGCGAGGGTAGCGAGGCCGAGAGCCTCGCGGCACGGTGGGCGGCGAAGGAGGCCGTCGTCAAGGCGTGGTCGAGCACCTGCTTCGGACACCCCGAGGTCATCGACCCGGCTTTCGTGGACCTGCGTGAGATCGAGGTCCGAACCGACGCATGGGGCCGTCCGGCGATCCGGCTGCACGGCACCATCGCGCACGCCATGGCCGGCTACGTGCCGATGGTCTCGCTGTCCCACGACCCCGCCGCGGACATCGCTGTCGCTTTCGTCGTTCTCAAGCATCTCGAAGAGACACCCCCGGGCTGACTTCGCTTCCCGGGCTCGTCGTCGGCAACCTGGTCGTGCGGCCGGGCATCCTTGACGCGTTTACCTGGCCGAGTTACTTTTTACTCATGCAAGTAATGAGCGAGACTGGCACTCCGTCGGCCGCAAAGCGCGCGCGTCGGACCCAGATCATCGCCGCAACGATCGAGGTGATCGCTGCGGAGGGCTTCGCGCAGGCATCCTTCGCCCGCATCGCCGAGCGCGCCGGCCTCTCCAGCACCCGGCTGATCTCCTACCACTTCGCGAACAAGGACGAGCTGGTCGGCGCGGTCGTCCGGCACGTGCTCGCCAGCATCAGTGCCTACGTCGGAGCCCGCATCGACGCCGCGGAGGCCGCGGAAGGATCTGGGAACGCCACCGCGATCCTGAGTGCCTACATCGAGGCCAACGTCGCGTTCATCGACGAGGACCGTGCCCAGATGCAGGCGCTGCTGCAGATCGTGCTCTCCTCGGGAGGACTGCCGGGCGGGAACGAAAAGCCGACCGAGACCCCGCTCGCGGGACTGCTGCGCCACGGGCAGTCGACCGGCGAGTTCCGGACGTTCGACGTCGAGAC
>JBDSXU010000308.1:0-11323 GCA_039926005.1 Marmoricola sp. | reverse complement strand
CCGTGCCCGAACCGGTCACCGACCCCGCGACGCTCGCAGCGCTGGTCGCAGAGGAGGAGGCGGCCGGGGCCACCCGCAAGGAGGCGATCCTCGATGTGGCCAGGCGTTCCGGAGTGCCCAAACGGGTCGTCTACGACGCGGTGCACCGGTCGTGAGCGCCGACTTCCCCGAGCTGCCCGAGGCGCTGCCGCACCCGGTCGTCGACAACCACTGCCACCTCGACATGGCCCGGGGCGACGAGACAGCGACGTCCGTCGAGGTGGCGCTCTCGCTCGCGGCCTCGGTGGGGGTCTCGCGCATCGTCCAGATCGGCTGTGACCTCCCCGGCGCCCGGTGGGCGGTCGACACCGCCGAAACGCACGCCGAGGTGGTCGCAGGCCTGGCCCTGCACCCCAACGAGGCGCCCCGGCTCGCGGTCGAGGGTCGACTGGAGGAGGCGCTGGCCGAGATCGAGCGGCTGGCACGCAGCAGTGAACGGGTGCGTGCCGTCGGGGAGACCGGCCTCGACTACTTCCGCACCGGCACCGACGGGCGCGAGGCGCAGCACCGTTCCTTCCGGGCGCACATCGAGATGGCCCGGTCGCTCGAGAAGACCCTGGTGATCCACGACAGGGACGCCCACCAGGACGTCGTACGGCTCATCGACGAGGTGGGGGCACCCGAGCGCTGGGTGATGCACTGCTTCTCCGGCGACGCCGACTTCGCCCGTGAGTGCCTCGACCGTGGTGCCTACCTGTCCTTTGCCGGCACTGTCACCTTCAAGAACGCCGAGCCCCTGCGCGAGGCCCTGCGAGTCGCCCCGCTGGACCGGATCCTGGTCGAGACCGACGCGCCGTACCTCACTGCGATGCCGCACCGAGGGCGCACCAACGCGTCCTGTCTGCTCCCGCTCACGGTCCGTTCGATGGCCTCCACGAGGGGGATGGATCTGACCATGCTGTGCCGGGCGATCGAGTCCAACACCGACGTCGCGTTCGGCGGCACCTGGGGCGCAGACACGCCCGGCGACACGCCGCGCGACACGCCCGGGACTCAACTGTGAGGCCGACCACACGTTTTGCTAGCAAGTTGCTAACTGCCAGCTATTTGCCTAGGGTCGGAGGCTGTTGGCCGGGAGCGGGACAGTTGCACCCCCGGTGAGCGCCCCTGGGGGAGCCGCATCGTGACCATCACGGTCCACCGCGGACAGGCGCTGCCACCCCGCGGCCCGGAAACCGCGAACATCGGAGAATCGTGCGCGCTTCATTCACGCACCTCAGCCGCAACAAGACACTTCTACTCGGACTGGTCACAGCGATCGTCCTCGCGCTGGTCGGCACCGCTACTGCGTACGCCACCCTCAGCAAGACCGTCACCGTCTCCGTCGACGGCAAGACCTCCACCGTTCGCACCTTCGGCGACAACGTCGGCGAGGTTCTCGCGAGCAAGGGCATCGAAACCGGCGAGCACGACTCCGTCGTTCCCGCCGTCGACTCGCCGGTCAACGACGGCTCCGCGATCGCCGTACGCCTCGCACGGCCGTTGGCCCTGAGCGTCGACGGCAACAAGCACGTCATCTGGACCACCGCGACCAAGGTGTCGACCGCCCTGAGCCAGATCGGCGTGCGCTACGGCAACGCCGCGCTCTCGGTGAGCCGTAGCGCCACGATCGACCGCTCGGGCATGGCCCTCGAGGTCACCACACCCAAGCGGGTGGCCCTGAAGGTCGCGAACGACAAGGTCGAGAGGCACAACGTGCCGGCCGCGACCGTCGGTGAGCTGCTCCAGGAGGTGAACGCCGGCGTCGACAGCAACGACGTCGTGCGGCCCTCGCGCAGTGCCGAGCTGACCGACGGCACCCGTGTCGTCGTCACCAAGATCGGCGTCAAGACCAAGCACGTCCCCCGTGAGGTCATCCCTGCCCCGGTCACGGAGCAGAAGGACGACTCCATGATGGAGGGTGAGTCCGAGACGGTCCGTGCGGGTTCCGACGGCGCCCGCGACGTGACCTACAAGGTGCGTTTCCGCAACGGCGAGGTCGTCAAGCGCGCCGTGGTCAAGCAGAAGACGCTGTCGCAGCCGGTCGCCAGGATCGTCAAGGTCGGCACCAAGACCGCACCCGAGACGAACTTCGCCGGTGGCGGCACCCGCTGGGACCAGATCGCCGCCTGCGAGTCGGGTGGCAACTGGGCCGCGAACACCGGCAACGGCTACTACGGCGGGCTCCAGTTCAACCTGGGCACCTGGTCCTCGTACGGCGGTTCCGGCCGCCCGGACCAGAACAGTCGAGAGCAGCAGATCGCCGTGGCCGAGCGGGTCGCGGCCGCCGAGGGCGGGTACGGCGCGTGGCCCGTGTGCGGCTCTTAGCACCGACACATACGCTCATCCAGTGAGCGAGCCATCTTCTGCCGGACCGAGACTTCTCGGTCCGGCAGAAGTGCGTTCGCTGGCAGCAGCGCTCGACCTGCGCCCGACCAAGCAGCGTGGACAGAACTTCGTGATCGACGCGAACACCGTTCGGCGCATCGTGCGTGACTCCGGGATCGGCCCCACCGACATCGTGCTGGAGGTCGGGCCGGGCCTCGGTTCGCTCACCCTGGCCCTGCTCGACGTGGCGGCTCGGGTGGTCGCCATCGAGCTCGACCCGGCCCTGGCCGGAGCGCTGCCGGCCACCATCGCCGATCGGGCCCCGGCGTACGTCGACCGGTTCGAGATAGTGCTGGCCGACGCCCTGCGGGTCACCTCGGTCCCCGGTCCGCCGCCCACGGCCCTGGTCGCCAACCTGCCCTACAACGTGTCCGTCCCGGTGCTGCTGCACCTGCTCGCGCTGCTGCCCTCGCTCGAGCGCGGGCTGGTGATGGTGCAGTCCGAGGTGGCCGACCGGCTGGCAGCCGAGCCCCGCTCGAAGGTCTACGGCATCCCGTCGGTCAAGGCCGCCTGGTTCGCCGACGTACGCCGGGCCGGGACGATCGGCCGCACCGTGTTCTGGCCTGCGCCCAACGTCGACTCCGGCCTCGTCGCCTGGACCCGTCGGGACCCACCGAGCACCTCGGTGACGCGGGACCAGGTCTTCAAGGTGGTCGACGCGGCCTTCGCCCACCGGCGCAAGGCGCTGCGTCCCTCGTTGCGGGAGCTGGCCGGCTCGGCGGAGGCGTCCGAGCGGGCGCTGAGAGCCGCCGGGATCGACCCCATGACGCGTGGAGAGCAGTTGCGGCTGCCCGACTTCATACGGATCGCCGAGGCCCTCCTGTGACCGAGTCCGTCACCGTCCGCGCCGCGGCGAAGATCAACCTCCACTTGGGGGTGGGTCGGCTGCGCGCGGACGGCTACCACTCGCTGGCCACCGTCTACCAGACGATCAGCCTTCACGACGACGTCACCGTCGCCACCCGCTCGAGGTGGGGGGTCGAGCTGGTCTGCGAGGACGACATCGACCGCGACGCCTTCCCGCTCGGGGAGGAGAACATCGTCGTGCGGGCCGGGCGCCTGCTCGCGGCCCACGCCGGCGACGAACGTGTGGCCGGGTTCACCGTCCGCAAGTCCATCCCGATCGCCGGCGGGCTGGCCGGTGGCAGTGCTGACGCCGCCGCGGCGCTGGTGGCTCTGGACCGGCTCTGGGACCTGCAGACCAGTGACGAGGACCTGCTCGCGCTGGCCGCGCAACTGGGCAGCGACGTGCCGTTCGCGTTGGTCGGTGGCACCGCGCTCGGTGTCGGCCGGGGTGAGGTGGTGACGCCGATGCTCGACGAGGCGACCCGCTGGTGGGTCGTGGTGCCGGCCCGCACCGGGCTCTCCACGCCCGCCGTCTATCTCCACTTCGACGCGCTCTGCCCCGATGCTCCCGAGGAGGTCGCCGTGCCCGAGGAGCTGTTGGCGGCGCTCACCGACGCTGACAACCGGGTTCTGGCTGCGACGTTACGCAACGACCTCGGGCCTGCGGCCGTCGAGCTGCGCCCCGAGCTAGGTGAGCTGATCGAGGCGGGCGAGCGAGCGGGCGCGCTGCGCGGCATCATCTCCGGTTCGGGGCCCACGTGCCTGTTCCTGTGCTCGGACCGCGGCTCGGCCGACCGCGTGCGCACCGCGCTGCTCGACGGTGGCCAGGCACGGGTGTTCGTGGCCCTCGGTCCGGTCTCGGGCACGCACGTGGTGGAGTACGCATAATGGCGAACTTGTTGAACCTCGAGAAGGTCACGAAGTCCTACGGTGTCCGGATCCTGCTCGACGAGGTGAGCCTGGGCGTCGCCGAGGGCGAGCGCATCGGGATCGTCGGGCGCAACGGGGACGGCAAGACCACCCTGCTCAATCTGATGGCCGGGCGCGAGACGCCCGACAGCGGCCGGGTCTCGCTCAGCCGCGGGCTGCACGTCGGCTACCTCGACCAGCGCGACCTGCTCGACGACACCCACTCCGTGCGTGAGGTGGTGCTGGCCGGCAAGGACGACCACGAGTGGGCCGGCGACGCGCGCACCCGCGAGGTCGTCGAGGTGCTGCTCGCCGACGTGGCTCTCGACCGGGCCGTGCACGGGCTCTCCGGCGGCGAGCGCCGCCGTTGCTCGCTGGCCCGGTTGCTGCTCGATGACGTCGACCTGCTGATCCTCGACGAGCCGACCAACCACCTCGACGTCGAGGCGGTGGCCTGGCTCGCCGACCACCTCGTCCGACGTACGTCCGCGCTGGTGGTGGTCACCCACGACCGCTGGTTCCTCGACGCGGTCTGCGAGCGGACCTGGGAGGTGCACCCCGGACCTGAGGGTGCCGGCGTCGTCGACGCCTACGAGGGCGGGTACGCCGCGTTCGTGCTCGCCCGCGCCGAGCGGCATCGCCAGGCGTCCGCCTCGGAGTCGCGGCGGCAGAACCTGATCCGCAAGGAGCTGGCCTGGCTGCGACGCGGTGCCCCGGCGCGCACCGCGAAGCCGAAGTTCCGCATCGAGGCCGCCAACAACCTGATCGAGGACGTACCGCCACCTCGGGACCGCATCGAGCTGCAGCGCTTCGCCACCCAGCGGCTGGGCAAGCAGGTGGTCGACCTCGAGGACGTCGACCTGACGCGTGGCGAGAAGCGGCTCCTCGAGCACGCCACCTGGCGGCTCGGCCCGGGCGACCGGGTCGGGATCGTCGGGGTGAACGGTGCCGGCAAGAGCTCGGTCCTGCAGCTGGTGGGCGGCTCCCTGGAGCCCGACACGGGCCGGGTCAAGCACGGCAAGACCATCGCGCTCGCGCACCTCTTCCAGCAGGTGCCCGCGGAGGACCCGGACGCGCGGGTGCTCCCGAGCATCGAGGACATCCGCCGCGTGACCCGGACCGCCGCCGGGCAGGAGGTGTCGGCCAGCTCGATGCTGGAGCGGTTCGGCTTCACCGGCGACAAGCTCACCGCGCGGATCGGTGACCTCTCCGGCGGCGAGCGGCGGCGCTTCCAGCTGCTCAAGCTGCTCCTGGCCGAGCCCAATGTGCTGTTGCTCGACGAGCCCACCAACGACCTCGACATCGACACCCTCAACGTCCTCGAGGACTTCCTCGACGGCTGGCCTGGCACCCTGATCGTGGTCTCCCACGACCGCTACTTCCTCGAGCGGGTCACCGACTCGGTCTGGGCGCTGATGGGCGACGGCCAGATCTCGATGCTCCCCAACGGGGTCGACCAGTACCTCGAGGCAAGGAAAAAGGGAACCGCAACCACCGGAAAGCAAGAAAAGCCGAGCTCACCCTCCACCACGGCAAAGGCAAAGGCAAAGCCGAGTGGGAAGGCGACGGTGGGCGGTGCGGACGAGCGTGCTGCCCGCAAGACTGTGGCCCGCCTCGACAAGCAGCTGGCGCGGCTCAACGCCCGGGAGGCGGCGCTGACCGAGGAGATGTTCGCCGGCGCGTCTGAGCCCGAGACGCTCAAGGCCCTCTCCGCAGAGGCTCGTACGCTCGCAGCACAGAAGGCCGACTTGGAGCTGGCGTGGATGGAGGCGGTGGCACTGCTGGAGTGACCGGTCGAGGGCGTCGGCGAGAATCCGCTCCTGGCGCTCGCCTTCTGCGCCAGCAGGCTCAGCCCGGGATCAGCGCAGCGGCACCATCAGCTGCTTGAGCAGGTCGGCGAGGCGGGCGCGGTCCGCGGTGGACAGGTCGCTGAGGAGCTCGCGCTCACTGTCGAGCAGCGTCTCGAAGGCTCCGTCGACGGCCGTCTTCCCGGGGGGCCTCAGACGCACGAGTACGCCGCGTCGGTCGCTCGGGTCGGGTGACCGCTCCACGAACCCGCGGTGGGCGAGTCGGTCCACGCGGTTGGTCATGGTCCCGCTCGTGACCATCGTCTGCCTCAGCAGCGCGCCCGGGGTCAGCTCGTAGGGGCGACCCGCCCGGCGCAGCGCCGAGAGCACGTCGAACTCCCACGTCTCGATCTGATGGGCCGTGAACGCCTCCCGGCGGGCGCGGTCGAGCAGCCGTGCCAGCCGGCTGATCCGGCTGAACACCTCAACCGGAGCGAGGTCGAGGTCAGCGCGCTCGCGGCTCCAGGCCTCGACCAGCTCGTCCACCTCGTCGCGTTCCACGCCCGGATACTAGCCTGACAAGATTCTTGACATCGAGATAGTCTGGTGCGATGAGCCCGAAGCAGGCGTTCGCGTGGGACCCCGATCGCTACCTCACCTTCACCGGCGAGCGCGGCCGCCCGTTCCTCGACCTGGTGACCAGGATCGGCGCCGAGGAACCCCGCACGGTCGTGGACCTCGGCTGCGGCGCCGGCAACCTGACCGCCCTCCTCGCCCAGCGGTGGCCCGGCGCGAAGGTGCTGGGAGTCGACTCCAGCGAGGAGATGGTCCGGGCTGCACCGGCCGACGCGGGCGTCGAGTTCCGTGTCGGCGACATCTGTGACTGGAGTGCCGGCGACGTCGTCGACGTACTCGTCTCCAACGCGGCACTACAGTGGGTCCCGGGTCATCTCGACCTGTTGCCCACCCTGGCCGCGTCAGTGAGTCCGGGCGGCTGGCTGGCCTTCCAGGTCCCCGGCAACTTCGCCGAACCCAGCCACACGATTCGTCGGGAGCTGGCCGCCGAGCCGGCGTACGCCGAGCACACCGCGGGCGTGGCCACGCCAGACGCGCACGACGCGGCGACCTACCTCCGCACGCTGCGTGACCTGGGCTGTGAGGTGGACGCCTGGGAGACCACCTACCTGCACGTGCTGCAGGGGCCCGACCCGGTCTTCGCCTGGGTGAGTGGCACCGGTGCTCGCCCCACCATGCAGGCGCTGCCCGATGACCTGCGCGAGGGGTTCGAGGAGGAGTTCAAGCGTCGCCTGCGCGCGGCCTACCCCCAGCACAACGGTGCTGTGGTGCTGCCCTTCCGGCGGGTCTTCGTCGTCGCCAGGGTCCCTGCGGGCGACTAGAGCGGCGGCAACGTCGGGAGGTTCTCAGTGCCCGGGGGCGGGGGGACGAATGTCTCGTGCGTCCACCGCGCCACCACGCGCCGGTAGGTGGGCGTGTGCTGGTAGCCGCTGTGCCCCATCACGGCCGGCCCCGGGTCGCCCACGGCCTCCTGGGGGACCTCGGGGACCGGGAGGTCGAGGTCGCTGTCGATGTCTGAGAAGACCCGCCAGCCCAGGGGATCCGTGCGCCGGAACAGGTTGATCCACTCCCCACCGGCGGTGCGCAGCCGGTAGCGGAAGGTGTCCGGCACCAGCGGCGGCGGGCCCGGCACCCTGCCGACCGGACGGGGGACGTCGGGGAAGGCGTCGGTCAACGAGGGCTGGCCAGAGGTGGGTTGGTAGCCGATCTCGTCGGGTCCGAACACCCGCGGGAAGACCCGACCGTAGAGCGCCCGGATCTGGCTGCCGTAGGTGATCATCCGGACGCGGCTCAGGTGCACCGGGTTGAGACGGCTGGCCATTGCCAGCACGATCAGTGAACCCTGGCTGTGCCCGGAGACGACCACCTGGTTCGGCATGGCGTGTGGCATGTCCAGCGCCCACCGGGTGCGGATGTGCAGCTCGGGCACCACCCTCTCTGCGTAGCAGGGGGGAGCCAACGGGTGCGCCGCCCGTGGCCAGAACGTGGTGAGGTCCCAGATCACGCCGACGGCCTTTCGGGTCTTCTCCGAGCGGCGGATCTGCGACCCCAGGAGGATCAGGCCGGCCGACATGCCGACCACGAGATACATGGAGGCCGTCGCCACCTCGCGCGTCCAGCCCACCAAGGGCAGGTCCAGCTCCCACGGCGGCACGCCCGACATCGAGGCCACCACGATGATCAGGGCCACGGGCGAGGTGATCGCTCCGACGACGTCGAGCAATGTCTCGGCCCGGTGGGCCAGTGCCGCGCTCTGTCGTGCCTTGAGCGAACGCGCCCGGTCGCGTTGGGGGACCTGGTCGTCCGGGGCCTGTCCGGAGGCGAACATCTCGGCGAGCTTCGGGCTGACCTTGCGCGTGAACAACACCAGGCACGCGATCACGGCGAGGGCGACGACGACCAGCCACAGGAGCTGACCGATGGGCGTCCAGATGAGAACCTGGGGCACCGCCAGCGGCACCTGCGGCGCGTCAGTCGGTGCGAGCGCGACGCCCTTCTCGATGGTCAGGGTGACCGGTGCGTTGTCACCGGCCCTGCCAGGCAGCGTCAGCACCCCGGCGGAGTGGAACTGCTGCTCCTCGGCCGTGCACCTGGTCTTGGCGTCCCGCAGGCAGCTGTCCTGAAGCACGAGGCTGTGCCCCGGCACGGTGAGCGTCGACGTCTCCGCGACGATGGTGCGGCCTCGGCCCTCGGTGAACGGGTCATGGCTCGCCACGTAGGGGTCGACGGCGAGCGAGAGTCCCTTCATCTCGATGGTGCCCGAGGTGACGTGGGCGAGGTCGTCGCTGACTGTGATCCGTGCGTGGCTCAGCGTGACGTCGCCCGTGGCGACGAACTGGTGGGTGCTGTACTGGCTCGCCAGATCCAGGGTGGTCGGGGCCACCCGGCGGCCTTCCACCCGGCTGACCAGGTCGCCGACGCCATGTGTGGTGCCGTTGAGGTAGTTGGCCGTAGCGATGACCGTGCCGGAGGCGAACAGCAGGGCGATCCAGGCCGCTGTGGCCAGCAGCACGGATGCGCCGGCACCGCGCCAGGCCTTGTCGTCGTGCACCGCCGGAGCGTGCCGGTACTGCCACAGTGCCAGCATCAGCCAGAACCCAACGGCCACCACAGCTGCTCCGAAGACCGGCCAGGCGTCGCCGGCGTCGTAGAGACCCATGAACCTGAGTGCGACGATCACGAGCACCGCACCGAGCGTCGAGAACACGATCAGCACTGCCGAGCGCGGCTTCATCCGGCCGCCCGTGAAGATGCTGAGGTGCAGCACGGTCAGCCCGACGAACACGGCGATGAACCAGACGTTGCGCCCAGTGAAGTCCAGTGACTCGTTCACCGTCACGGTCGGCTTGCCTGCGTGCTGGGTCGGCTGCACCGTGGACAGAGCGACCAGGTGGAGCAGATAGACGACAGTCGTCAGACCGAGCACCGCCGTGTCGAAGACGGGAGTCAATGCCCGGGCCCGGTGGACGAGTGCGGGCGCCCCTCCGCCGTACGTGGTGGCCACGAGCGGCTCGACGTCGTCCTCGTGGGTCACGGTCACCAGCAGCGCGGCGATCACCAGCAGGAGTGCGCCGAGCAGGACGGTGAGCCAGAGCAGCAACGCCCAGCCACCGGGTCGAGGGAACCGGGACGCGTGCAGCATGTGGATTCCCGAGAACACGATGACGGTGGCGATCCCGGCGGTCAGGTGGAAGCGCTGCAGCCGCTGCGTGCGCGCGGTGCCGTTCCAGAGCTTCGGGTGCAGCAGGACGTGCTGGGTCGACAGCGCGGGCGGCGAGTCCAGTGCGTCCTTCACACTCTCGTAGCGGCTCATCGAGGTCTTCGACAGGAGCCAGAGCACGAGGACCGTCGCCATCGGCACCAGCGTCGCCAGGGCGAGGCGTTGCCCGGGCGCCCAGCCCGCGAGGAAGTTCAGCTGGTCGGGGATCCGGCTGCACCCGGGGACGCCGTAGCGGTAGCACTGCCAGGCGGCGAGGTCGATCGCCAATACGCAGGGGGTCAGCACGAAGAAGACGGTGAGCAACAGGCCGGAGGCGCGTACGGCTCGTGCACCCCACCGCGCCTGGCCAGTAGAGCGGCCGAGCTCCAGACGAGCCCAGTAGGCCAGGTTGACCAGGGCGAAGGGAAGCAGGATCAGCCAGAGCGCGCGCTTCACCCAGCCAAGGAACCCCTGCACCCCCGAGGTGAGCGCCCCCCAGGAGTAGGCCTCCACGCTGACACCGGTCTCGGTCAGGTCCCGGTAAGGGAGCGGACCGTTGGCGCGGTAGATCCCGGTCAGCCCGTCGCCGGCCACCTGACCCACTTCACTGCCCTCGACCCCGAGCATGGCTCCGGGGGACGTGCCGTGCACGCCGTGTACCCGCAGTTCGACGGTCTCCATGGCGGACTCCCAACCTCGCACCCATGATGCAGGAGTGACGCCCGTGCTGTCCTGGTACGCCGCGACCCAATGTGGGCCGGTGTAGGCCGGGTCGCGGATCGGTCCCCGGTAGCCTCATCCCGTCATCAACCTTCCCCGGTTGGTCTGCCGGCAGGGCCCGCCTGACTTTGAATCAGGATTAGCGACGTAGGTTCGACTCCTACCCGGGGAGCGAGTTCCAGCAGGTCAGCACGGTATGCGCTGATCGCGGGGGGAGTGAAACCACCGCCTTGCCAACACGGGGTGCTAACACGATCACTCCTCTCCACGCGGTGTCTCGCCCATGATGCGCGCGAATCGGGCCGCCGAACTCGCTCGCTGGCTCCTGATCACGTGGGCATAGACCCGCAGCGTCACCGACAACAACTGGGGAAGGCGCGCCGATGCACTGTGGAACGTCCGCCGAGATCCGGTAGACGCTTCAGCGGGGTTATGCCCGTGATCTTTCAGACATGTCGAGGTCGGCCATCGCCAACGACGCCCGAAGGACGATCAGTTCGAGGCCATACGCACGGCGGTCCCGCGTGCGCCGTCACCCTCGCGGTCCGAACTGATCGTCCTTCTGGCTGCCACGGCTTGGGAGTAGGCAGTTCGGAGAAGTGACTCCTCGCCGACGAGCGGACAGGTGGGCGGCTGCGGTGAACTGCCTCCCTGATGTACAAAAGACTCAGTCGGGCTGGCCGCGCGCGCAACTGCCGCGATCCGCGCCAGCACCCGGACGGGCACGGATACTCGGAACATGCCCCCACGGAGGAATGCCCTGCAACAGCGTGGCATCCGACGCCTGCTTGTGCTGGCGACGATCGCTTGTGTTGCAGCCACGGTCTTCGGGCTGTGGTGGGACGAACAGGTGGCGCCTCAGATCGAGGATAGCGAGCCA
>JBDSXU010000307.1:0-2085 GCA_039926005.1 Marmoricola sp. | reverse complement strand
GGAACTCCGCGAAGCGGTCCAGTGGGGAGGTGCGCCCCTTTCCGGATCGTGCGGCCAGGGCGACAAGTCGTTGGAGCGCCTTGGCGGCCAAGGAGGCCACCGCCGGTCGGGCCAGGATGGACATGGGCCTCCGTTCGACCGCTGGGGCGCTGTGCCTCGTGGTCAGATCATCAGGTTTCCTGTTTATCGTCGAAGATTAGCACAGCTCAGGCCAGCGCGGAATGAGCGCGAGGGTCGATCGGCCTCAGAGCGGCGGCCGCGCGCGACTCCACCTGCGCGGACTCTCATGGTTGAGCTTGGCAGGCCCACGTGGCACGTCGCCGCGTCCGAGCCGTCCCGCTTGATTGGGTTCCTCACCGGGTCTCACAGTGCACCGGAATTCCCCGGACCTACCGGTGCGTGGACCTCAGAGTCGGCACTTCTTACCGCTCCTAAAGGCTCCCGAGCGTGCGCACAGGTCAGTCGCCCCAGCCCATCGGGAACACCTCGAAGGGTGCGGCGAAGCCGACACCGAGCCGCTGCCCCGTCGCCCGGCCGAAGCCCTCGAGAAACTCCGCCGGGTCCCAGTTCTCCCAGCCCAGGCCGTCGATGTAGGCCTTGTGCGCCCTCAGCGACTCGACTCCGGCCTCGAAGGTGTCGGTGGTGTCGACCGCATGGGTCCCGTCCGGGGAGCCAGCCGCCCAGACCGCGCGCACACCGCCCCACGGCTCGAGCTCACCGCCCTGTCCGGTGAGCTGTTCACCGAAGACCCACCGGTTGCCTGCGTCACGGACGGCGTCGAGTACCGCCTTGCCGACGGCGATGTGGTCGGCCTGGTTGAGGTTGCGGCCGCCGAAGGTGTCGCGGAAGTTGCCCGTGATCACGATGTCGGGACGGTGGCGTCGGATCTCGGCGGTCAGCAGGCGGCGCATGGGAACGCCGTACTCCAGAATCCCGTCGGGCTGGTGCAGGAAGTCCACGGTCTCGACGCCGACGATGCGCGCCGACTCGACCTGCTCGGCCTCACGGACGTCGCGACACTCGTCGGGGTGCAGGCCGTCGATCCCGGCCTCCCCACTGGTGACCATCGTGTAGCCGACCCACTTGCCCTGGCCGGTCCACCGGGCGACTGCCGCTGCGGCGCCGAACTCCATGTCGTCGGGATGGGCGACTATGCACAGCGCCCGCTCCCAGGTCTCGTCGAGTGGCTCAAGGGGTGCGGGAGTGGGGACTTCGCTCATCTCTGGAGACTAGGCACTCGGCGCACCGGTGCCTAGATGTATCCCTCAGCGAGGCAGGGTGAAGTTGAACCGGCTGCCCCCGTCAGGGTTGTCCTCGACCCAGATCCTGCCGCCGTGCCGCTCAACGATCTGTCGGCACGCAGCGAGCCCGATGCCGTGCCCGGACTCGGTGTCGTGGACACGCGTGAACAAGTAGAAGACCGATTCGCGGTGCTCCTCCGGGATCCCCGCGGCGTTGTCGGTGACGGTGATCAACCAGTCCGCTTCGCGCTCCTCGACGTCAACCTGGCACTGCGGCGGGCGGCCGGGGGCGCGATACTTGATCGTGTTCTGGATGAGGTTCTGCAGCACCTGGCGCAGCCGACTGCCCTGGGCGAACACCAGGGGAGTGTCGGCCGCGACCTCGATGACGGCGTCAGTCTCGTTGATGAGTGGTTCGAGATCCTGGGTGACCTCACGCACGAGCTCGGTGACGGAGACCTGTTCACGCGTGAGCAGGCCGGCTCCACTGACCCGGGAGAACTCCAGGAGTGAGCTCACCAGCTCCGACATCCGTTCCGCAGCCCGCGTCGCGCGGCTGATCCACTCGTTCGCGTTCGGGTCGAGCACGTCGTGGTACTCGCTCGCCAGGAGCTCCATGTAGCCCCGGATCGTCGCGAGTGGAGCCTGGAGGTCGTGGCTCGCGAGCATGGCGAAGGCCTCGAGGTCGGCGTTGGAACGCTCGAGTCTGGCCTTCTGCTGGGTGAGCTCCCGGTTGATCTGTTCGATCCGCTCGTAGGCCGCGATCTCCTCGGTCAGGTCGGCGACGTGGGACACGAGGTGTAGGGGTCTGCCGCGGCCGTTGCGCACCAGCGCGACCGACAGG
>JBDSXU010000306.1:0-1596 GCA_039926005.1 Marmoricola sp. | reverse complement strand
CGCTCTCGACGTGATGGTGCAGGCGCAGATCCTCGACCTGCTCACCCAGCTCGTGAAGGACCTCGGTGTCGGACTGGTGATCATCAGCCACGACCTGTCGGTGCTCGCCGACGTCTGCGATCGCGTCGTCGTGATGTACGCCGGCCGGATCGTCGAGGCCGGCAGCTCCGCGGAGGTCTTCACCCAGCCGCTGCACCCCTATGCGCGTGCGTTGTCCGACGCGTTCCCGCGCATCGGTGACGTCACGGCGCGCTACGCCCCGGCCGGGCTGGCGGGAGACCCGCCCGACCCCCGGGACCTGCCCGCGGGCTGCTCCTTCTCGCCGCGGTGTTCCCGGGTCATCGATGCCTGCCGCGAGGCCGAGCCACCGCTGGTCGACCTCGGCGGGGGACGCCAAGCCGCCTGCATCCGGGTGTCGACGTGACGACCGAACCCCTGCTGCAGGCGCGCAACGTGCGGGTGGACTTCACCACCAGGTCGGGTGTCGTCGCGACAGCCCTGGACGGCGTGGACCTGGCGGTCAACGCAGGTGAGATCACGGCCGTCGTGGGTGAGTCCGGCTCGGGCAAGACCACCCTGGCCCGGGCGCTCGTCGGCCTCCTGGCCCCCAGCGACGGCGAGGTGCTCTACGAGGGCGAGCCGATCGAGCGTTCCAGCCGCGGCCTGCGTCGCTTCCGCAGCCAGGTGCAGATGATCCTGCAGGACGCCTCGGGCTCACTGAACCCCCGCCAGAGCGTGTACGAGTCGGTGGCCGAAGGGATCCGGTTGCACGGCCGGGTCGCGTCGGACCCGGACGGCCGCACCGAGGTGGACCTGGTAGCGGCAGCCCTCGCCGAGGCAGGACTGCGTCCCCCGGAACGGCTGTTCCTCCGCTTCCCGCACGAGCTGTCCGGAGGGCAGAAGCAGCGAGTGCTCATCGCCGGTGCCTTGGCACTGCGCCCGCAGCTGCTCGTCGCCGATGAGCCGGTCTCCTCGCTGGACGCGTCGATCCGCGGCGAGATCCTGGCCCTGCTGCTGAAGCTCAGGGAGGAGCTCGGCGTCGGCATCGTCGTGGTCACCCACGACCTGGGGCTGGCCTGGAACATCGCCGACCGGATCGCGGTGATGTACCTCGGCCGGGTCGTCGAGTTCGGCACCACCGAGGAGGTGCTCGAGTCGCCCCGGCACCCCTACGCCCAGGCACTGCTGTCCGTCGTACCCGAGATGGAGCGGCTCGACCCGGTCGTGCTCAGGGGCGAGATCCCGGACCCGACCAACATCCCGAGCGGTTGCCGGTTCCACCCACGTTGTCCGGCGCTGGCCGATGGCAGGGCTGAGCGAGCCGGAGTGGCCGAGAGGTGTGTGTCCGTGCCGTTGGACGTGTTGCCGGCTGTGGGTGTGCACCGGGTGGCGTGTCATCTCGATGCGGCGATGCACCTTTCTGCCCAGGAGGGGGTCTGATGAGCCAGACAGTCAGTTTTACCCAGATGGCCGATGGGACGGCAGAGGACTACGCCCTCCTGGTCCGCATCGAGAACGAGGAGCTCAAGACCTTCCCCGGTCGTGTGCTCGGCTGGTTGGAGACCATGCACGAATCTGCCGGGTACCGCATCTCCC
>JBDSXU010000305.1:0-4704 GCA_039926005.1 Marmoricola sp. | reverse complement strand
CCCCGACCGTGGGGTACGCCGGCATCCCGGCCACCGAGTCGGCAGCGGGGTTCACGACGTACACCCGGCCGGCGTAGTCGCCGAGGACCAGGTTGCGCACCAACAGCGCACCGATGGTGTCGCTCCGGCGTGAGGCACCGATGACCGCGACGCTGCGAGCGTTGAGGAAAGCGGCGATCGAGGCAGCCTCGGAGCGGTGCTCACGGGCAGCGAGGACGCCGATCGAGGTGTCCGTGGGGTCGATCTCGAACTCGAGGTGCATCACGCCCTCCTCCCAGTCGCCCTTCACCCGGTAGCCCTGCTCGCGGAAGACCTGGATCATCCGGCGGTTGTCGGGCAGCACCTCGGCCACGAACCGGTCGACGCCACGCTCGCGGCCGGCCTGGGCCAGGTGCTCGAGCAGCAGTTGGGCGATGCCGCGACCCTGGTGCACGTCCTGGACCAGGAAGGCGACCTCGGCCTCTCTCGGCTCGATGACGTCGTAGCGGCCCACCGCGATGATCTTCTGCGCGACGGTCATCACGAACGCGACCCGGTCGCGGTAGTCGACGTTGGTGAACCGGTGGACGTCTCGGTCCGACAGGTTCGGCATCGGGGCGAAGAACCGGAAGTACTTCGACTCCTCGGACACGTGCGTGTAGAACTCCACCAGCCCATCGGCGTCCTCGGGGACGATCGGCCGCAGGTGGGCCGTGCGTCCGTCGCGCAACAGGACATCTGCCTCCCAGTGCCCCGGGTAGTCCCGGGAGGAGGGTGCGGGGTCCTCGACGCCCTGTGCGGTCACGAGTGAAATGTACCGTCCGCTCCCGACCGGCGTGCCCGAGCGTCAATCTCCGCGCCCGGTTGGGAGAATCCCAGCATGGCCCGTCGTACCGCACCACCCCCGGAGGAGTTCGAGGAACACATCGTCGACATCGACGTCGGCGACGAGATGCGTGCCAGCTTCCTGGAGTACGCCTACTCGGTCATCTACTCCCGCGCCCTGCCCGACGCGCGCGACGGGCTGAAACCGGTCCAGCGACGGATCCTCTACGCGATGCACGACATGAACCTGCGTCCCGACCGCGGGCACGTGAAGTCCTCCCGCGTGGTCGGCGAGGTCATGGGCCGGTTCCACCCCCATGGCGACGGCGCGATCTACGACGCACTGGTCCGGATGTCCCAGTCGTTCTCGATGCGGCTGCCCACCGTTGACGGCCACGGCAACTTCGGCTCGCCGGACGACCCTCCCGCAGCCATGCGCTACACCGAGGCCCGGATGGCTCCCGCCGCGGTGGCGATGACTGCCACGATCGACGAGGACACGGTCGACTTCCGGCCCAACTACGACGGTCGCGAGGTCGAGCCGTCCGTGCTCCCCGCCGCCGTCCCCCATCTCGTCGTCAACGGGGCCGCCGGCATCGCGGTCGGCATGGCCACCAACATCGCCCCCCACAACCTGGTCGAGGTGGTCCAGGCGCTGCGGCACCTGGTCAAGCACCCGAAGGCGGACCTCGACGCGTTGATGCGCTTCGTCCCGGGCCCCGACCTTCCGACCGGCGGGAAGATCATCGGCCTCGACGGGGTACGCGACGCCTACGAGACCGGTCGCGGCAGCTTCCGGATGCGCGCCACCACCCGCATCGAGTCGGTGACAGCGCGTCGCAAGGGCATCGTGGTGACCGAGCTGCCGTACGGCGTCGGCACCGAGCGCGTGATCGCCGCCATCAAGAAGCTCGTCCAGACCAAGAAGGTCCAGGGCATCTCCGACGTCAAGGACCTCACCGACCGCATGAAGGGGCTGCGGCTGGTGATCGAGGTGAAGAACGGCTTCCACCCCGAGGCGCTGCTCGAGCAGCTGTTCAAGAGCACCCCGCTGGAGGAGTCGTTCGGCATCAACGCGGTCGCGCTGGTCGACGGTCAGCCGCGCACGCTCGGCCTCAAGGAGATGCTGGAGGTCTTCCTCGAGCACCGTTTCGAGGTCGTACGCCGACGCTCGTCGTTCCGCCGGGCAAAGGCGGCCGACCGGCTCCACCTCGTCGACGGGCTCCTCCTCGCGATCATCGACATCGACGAGGTCATCCAGCTGATCCGGAGCAGCGACAACGCCGAGATCGCCCGCGGACGGCTGATCGACGTCTTCGACCTGAGCGAGATCCAGGCCAACTACATCCTGGACATGCCCCTGCGCCGGCTCACGAAGTTCTCCAGGATCGAGCTCGACAAGGAGCGCGAGGAGCTGTTGAGGACCATCGCCGATCTCGACGAGATCCTCGGCGACGAGGCCAAGTTGCGCGTGGTCGTCTCCGAGGAGCTGGCGGAGGTCGCCAAGACCTTCGGCACGCCGCGACGCACGGTGCTGCTGGAGTCCTCAGGCCAGACAAGGACCTCGTCCGCGACCCCGCTCGAGGTCGCCGACGACCCCTGCTACGTGTTCCTGTCCTCCTCCGGCCTGCTCGCCCGCACCACCACCCTGACTGCCTCTGATTCCTGGGCCTCCGGCGACGATGGGGCCCGCACGCGGCACGACGTCATCGTCTCGGCGGTCACCTCGACCGCCCGGGGCGAGGTCGGCGTGGTCACCTCTGCAGGCAGGGTGGTCAAGCTCGGCGTACTCGACCTGCCGACGTTGCCCAGCACCGCCAACCACCCCAACCTGCAGGGTGGGGCGCCCGTCGGTGAGTTCGTGACCCTGGAGGGCGAACGCGCGCTCGCCCTGACCAGCTTCGAGCGCGACTCTCCCGGGCTCGCCCTGGGCACCAGGCAGGGCGTGGTCAAGCGAGTCAACCCGGACCACCTCTCCAACCGGGACGACTGGGACGTCATCTCGCTCAAGGACGGCGACGAGGTCGTCGGCGCCGCGGAGCTGCGATCCGGGGACGAGACGCTCTGCTTCGTCACCAGCGACGGCCAGCTCCTGCAGTTCGGCGCCGGCCAGGTGCGTCCGCAGGGTCGCACCGGCGGCGGCATCGCCGGTGTGAAGCTCTCGGCAGGTGCACATGTCGTCTCGTTCACCGCGCTCGACCCCGACCGTTCCGTGGTCGTCTCCGTCTCGGGATCCGTCTCGGCGCTGCCCGGGACCGAGGCGGGCTCGGTGAAGGTGACGCCGTTCTCGGAGTACCCCCCGAAGGGCCGCGCCACTGGCGGCGTTCGCTGTCACCGCTTCCTGAAGGGGGAGGACGAGCTGATCTTCGCCTGGGCCGGCGCTGCGCCGGCCCTCGCCGCAGCGGACAGCGGTGCTGCGGTCGACCTCCCCGAGCCGATCGGGCGGCGCGACGGGTCCGGCCATCCCGGCAGCCAGCCGATCATGGCGTGCGCAGGACCGGTGACGGCCACTCTCCCCGCCGCACCAACCCCCGCACCTACCTCTGGGCCCACCTCTGGGCCAACCCCCGACATGGCAGGCTGAGCGCATGGCTCACCTCGCTCGTCGTCGCGCCCTCTCGTTGCTAGTCCTCGCGCTCCTCACGTCCATGTTCGTGGCCGGGTGCGGTGGCGCAGAGAAGAAGAAGGCCGACGAGAAGACCCCGGCCGAGGTGATGACGACCGCCAAGAAGCACTTCGACGACGCGAGCAGCGTGCACATCGTGCTCTCGACAGCCTCCACGCCGAGCTCGGGCAACGGCGTGCTGGGCGCCAGCGGAGACGTCACCCACGACCCCGCGTTCGAGGGCGACGTGAAGGTGGTCATCAGCGGGCTGACCGCCACCGTGCCGATCACCTCGGTGGGCGGGATGGTCTACGCCAAGCTGCCCCTTCAGACCAAGTCCTCGGTCATCAACCCCGCCGAGTACGGCGCTCCCGACCCGGCCGACTTCGCCGACCCCGAGAACGGCCTCTCCGGCCTGCTGACCAAGATCGAGGGCCTGAAGAAGGGCGCCCAGAAGCGGAGCGGCGACACGATCGTGACGACCTACTCGGGCAACCTGCCCGGGGCCGCGGTCAAGAAGATCATCCCGAGCGCGAGCGCCAAGCAGACCTATGAGACCAGCGTCGGTGTCGACCCCAAGGGCTACGCGAAGACGGTGAAGGTGACCGGCATCTTCTTCAGCGGCAACGACGACGTCACCTACGACGTGAAGTTCGACGGTTACGACAAGGGCGTCAAGATCACCGCTCCCACGGCCTGATCGGCGCGGCGTCGTGTCCACCCCGAGCACCGGACCCGACGCCGGGCCAGACGTCGGCCCGGGACGCTCGGCGCGCCTCCTGCTGGGGCTGGCGGCAATTGCGGTCGCCTTCGCCGCCGCCGACACCTACGTCGTGGTGCTCTCGCTGCCCGACATGATGGGCTCGGTCGGCCTCAGCGTGGACGAGCTCCAGCGGGCGGCGCCGATCGTGAGCGGGTTCCTGCTCGGGTACGTCGCGATGCTCCCGCTCATCGGCCGGATCGCCGATCTCCGCGGCCGGACCCCGGTGCTGGTCGCTGCGCTGGTGGTCTTCGCCTTCGGCTCGCTGGTCACCGCCGCGGCGTACGACCTCGGGAGCCTGGTCACCGGCCGCTTCCTGCAGGGTGTCGGCGGCGGCGGCCTGGTGCCGGTGACCCTGGCCCTGGTCGCCGACCTCTATCCCGCCAACCGCCGCGGGGTCCCCTTGGGCGTGGTCGGGGCGGTCCAGGAGCTCGGCAGCGTCGTGGGCCCGTTGTACGGCGCCGTTGTCCTCTCCTTCGGCACCTGGCGCGACATCTTCTGGATCAACCTCGCGGCCGGGCTCGTCCTCGCCGCC
>JBDSXU010000304.1:0-5229 GCA_039926005.1 Marmoricola sp. | reverse complement strand
CCGGCGCCGACCACGCGAAGTCGTGCGGTTGGCGCTTCAAGCGGCTGCCCGCCGAGCTTCGGGCCGACCTCAAGGCAGCGCGGGCCCTCCCCGCGGGCGAGCGTAGGCCGGCCGTGCGCAAGATCGTGCGCGGTCCCGGTGTCAGCCACGTCAGGCCAGTGTTCGGGCTCTGTAAGGGCCGAGGCGGCAAGGCGTACGCCGGGAGCCGCGCGACTAGCGTGGCCACGTGCAGGAAACCGTGAAGGATCTGGATCCTCCGGGCGGTCGCCGCGGTCTGGTGCTCGTGGTCGAGGACGAGCCGGCGATCGCCGACGTCGTACGCCGCTATCTGGTGGCGGACGGTTTCGGGGTGCACGTCGAGTCCGACGGTACGGCGGCCCTGCGCTCGATCTCCCGGTTGCGGCCCGCGGCGGTGGTGCTCGACGTGGGCCTGCCGGGGTGCGACGGGATCGAGGTCTGCCGGGCGATGCGCGACTCCGGCGACTGGACGCCGGTCCTGTTCGTGACGGCCCGTGACGACGAGGTCGACCGGGTCCTGGGGCTCGAGATCGGTGCCGACGACTACCTCACCAAGCCCTTCTCCCCACGGGAGCTGGTCGCCCGGGTACGGGCCGTGCTGCGACGCGCTGACGGCCGCCCGTCGGCGGCGGTGCTCACCGCGGGCTCCACACGGCTTGATCCGGCCCGGCGGGTGGTGACCGTGGGCGCCGAACCGGTTTCGCTGACCACCACCGAGTTCAACCTGCTCCAGGCACTGCTGCAGTCACCTGGCCATGTCCTGAGCCGGACCGAGTTGTTGTCCCGTGCCTGGGGACAGGCGGACTACGCCGGGAGCCGGACCGTCGACGTGCACGTCGCGCAGTTGCGGGCCAAGCTGGGCGAGTCGTGTCCCATCGAGACGGTGCGGGGCATCGGCTACCGGGTGCGGGCCTGATGCCGCTCCCACGGGGATCCCTGACCTCGCGCCTCGTCCTGGCGATGACCCTGGTCGCGGTGGTGGCGACCGGTGCGACCTGGCTGCTGGCCGCGCCGCTGCTGCACGGCGCGACCGAGGACGCCGCACGCTCCCCGCTGGCCCGGCAGGCCGAGCTACTGGCGCAGCTGCCGAGCACCGAGATGCTCGTGAGGAGAGTGGAGCGGCGGACCGACGTACAGGACCTCACCCTCGGGATCGTCACCCCGGCCGGCGAGCGTCGCGGCGCGGGACTCGCCCTGTCCACGGGCCAGGTGAGCTCATTGCTGGCCGGCGACCCGGTCTCGGTAAGCGCCACCCTGGACGGCGTGGCGGTCCTGGTCGAGGCGAGACCGACGAGGCGTGGTGGGGCGGTCGTGCTGGCGGCTTCTGCGGACTCGATCGACGCCGCCGCCACCGCCCTGCGCCGACGCCTCCTGCTGGCTCTCGCCCTGGGGCTAGTGCTCGCGCTGGCGACCGCCGTCGCCGTGGGTACCCGGCTGGCTCGACCGCTCGCCCGCACCGCGGACGTGGCCCGGCGGATGGCATCCGGCGAGCGCGGCCTCACCCTGCCCGTGGCAGGAACCCACGAGGTCGGCGACGTCGTCCGCGCCCTGGGCAGCCTCGACCAGGCGCTCACGGCCAGCGAGTCGCGGCAACGCGAGTTCCTGCTGTCGGTCTCGCACGAACTGCGTACGCCGCTGACCGCCGTTCGTGGCCTGGCCGAAGGGCTGGCGGACGGCACCATCGACCCGGCCGAGTCGCGAGCGGTGGGGCAGACCATGGTCACGGAGTCACAGCGACTTGAGGGCTACATCGCCGACCTGCTCACGCTCGCCCGCCTCGAGGCCGAGGACTTCACGCTGGACCGCACCCGGATGGACCTCGCGGCCCTGGCCCGTGAGGCGGGGGTGGTGTGGGCAGGCCGGGCACGGAGGGCCGGGATCGAGGTACGCCTAGAGGTCCCCGACGATCCCGTGTGGCTCGAGTCCGATCCCGCCCGGCTGCGACAGGTGCTCGATGCCCTGGCCGACAATGCCGTGCGGGTCTGCCCGGCAGGAAGCATCGTCGTCCTCGCCGTTGGGCGCGATATCGAGACCGCGACCCTCGAGGTTCGCGACTCCGGTCCGGGTCTCACCGCCGATGACCTGGCACAGGCCTTCGAGCCGGGGCTGCTGCACGATCGCTACGCGGCCACCCGCTCCGGCGGACAAGGGCTCGGCCTGGCGCTGGTCGACCGGCTCGTCACCCGTCTCGGCGGCACGATCGGGGCGGGGACCGCGGCCGAGGGTGGGGTGGCCTTCGTCGTACGGCTGCCGCGCTGATCGTCACCGACCGCGTGGGACCGCAGCACCTCGGCCACCCTTGTCAGGGGCACGGGTTAGGTTCGTCGCGGGAGTCAGGGAGGTGAGTCGGCGTTGAGCTTCGTTCCGTTGCAGGGTGCGGCCACCTGGGTTCCCCAGCACCCACCGCGGCTGAGCGAGATCGAGTTCTCCGGGCCCGCCAGGACCATCCGGATGCCCATGCGCGGCGCCATCCCGGTGCTCACGCGGGCGATCCGGGTCGAGGACGCGCACCCCTCGGTGGGACTGCTCAGCGGCGCCACCCTGCTGGCGATGAAGCTGGTCGCGGCCGGGCGGATCCGTCTCTCGGACTCCGGCGACTCCTGGCGGGTCGGCCCGCTCCAGCCCGAGGACGACGACCGGCTGCACGCGCTCGCGACGGCCAGGGCCCACGGTGAGACCACTGTCGAGGACGCCGAGGACCTGATCCGGCAGCTGCTGGACGCGGTCGTGGACACCGTCACCCGGCCGCCCGCCCCACCGGTCCGCACCGGCATGGGGACCGGTGGTCTCGACCGGATCGACCGGCGAGGCTGGCTCAGTCGCCGCGTTGAGGATCACCAGGACACGGAGGATCCCGAGCTCCCCGACCAGGTCCGGATCACGATCCGGATCGAAGCGCCTGCCGAGGTGCTGGAGGGCGGTGGCGTGATCGCCGTACTCCAGGTGCACGAGCTCGACGACGACACCCACGTCGTCGACGCGGACCAGCTCTGGCTCGGCGAGGGCCACGGCTTCTCGCGTCGCGCACGCGTCAACCTCAGCATCGCCCTGCGCGGGGCGGCCGAGGTCTGGCCGCCCCTGGACCGGTTGCAGCGACAACCAGTACCTGACCGGATGGTGCTCGACGGGGACGAGCTCGCCGACCTCCTCGAGCACGGCCTGGAGGCTCTCGACCGAGCGCGGGTGGACGTGTTCTGGCCCCGGGGCCTGCGCGGTGAGCTGATCCCGCAGGCACGGGTCGAGGTCGCGTCCGGTCCGCGAGAAGGCCCGCTCTACGAGGGCCTGTTCGGTCCGGGGGCGCTTTTCGAGTTCGACTGGAGGCTCGCGCTCGGCAACGACGCGCTCAGCGACGACGAGATGGCCGTGCTTGCCGGCGCGACCACGCCGGTGATCAGGCTCCGCGACAACTGGATGGTCATCGACCCGGTCGTCGCCCGACGGGCACGCAAACGGAAGGCCAGAGCGCTGGTCAAGCCGGTCGTCGCGCTCCAGTCCGCCCTGACCGGCACCATCGATCTCGACGGGGAGCCGGTCGAGGTGCACGCCGGCGCCTCGCTGCTCAAGGTCCGCGACCGCATCATCGACGCGTCCACGGTCTCTCCGCTCGAGGCTCCGGCGGCCCTTGACGCGACGCTGCGCGACTACCAGCGACACGGGCTGACCTGGCTGGCGGAGCTGACCGGGGTCGGGCTCGGCGCCTGCCTCGCTGACGACAGGGGCCTCGGCAAGACCATCACGCTGATCGCACTGCACCTCCACCGTCGGCAGCGTGGGCTCGCGAAGGGGCCGACGCTGGTGGTCTGTCCGGCGAGCCTGATGGGCAACTGGGAGAGCGAGATCCACCGGTTCGCACCGGGAGTCGCCGTACGCCGCTTCCACGGCACCTCGCGCGACCTGTCATCCACCGCGGACGACGGGTTCGTGCTGACCACCTATGGCACGATGCGACGCGATACGGTGTCCACCGGCGGGGGGACGTTGGCCGCCTTGGCCTGGGACCTGGTCGTCGCCGACGAGGCTCAGCACATCAAGAACGCCACCTCGTCCACCGCCCGCAACCTGCGCACCATCGAGTCGCAGTGCCGGGTGGCGCTCACCGGCACGCCGGTCGAGAACAACCTCACTGAGCTCTGGGCCATCCTCGACTGGGCCACGCCGGGCCTCCTGGGGTCGCGCAACGCCTTCCGCAAGGTCTGGGCCGCACCGATCGAGAGCGGTGTCGATCCGTCGGTCGCCCGTCGTTTCGCGCAGCTCGTCGAGCCGTTCCTGCTGCGCCGTCGCAAGTCCGACCCGGGCATCGCACCCGAGCTGCCGGCGAAGACCGAGACCGACCACGTGATCGGGCTGACCCGCGAGCAGGTGGTGCTCTACGAGGCGCTGGTGCGCGAGTCGATGGACCGGATCGAGCGTTCTGACGAGGCCACCAGGCGTGGGCTGGTGCTGGCGCTGCTGACCGGGCTCAAGCAGATCTGCAACCATCCCGCTCACTATCTGCGTCAGGCCGGGGGACGACTCAGGGGCCGTTCGGAGAAGCTCGACCTGTGCGACGAGCTGCTCGGTACGATCCTGTCCGAGAACGGGTCGGTGCTGATCTTCACCCAGTACGTCGCGATGGCGCGCCTGCTCGAGCGACACCTAGCGGCCGCCTCGATCCCGACACTGTTCCTCCACGGCGGCACTGCGATCCGCGCCCGCGAGCAGATGGTGCGTGACTTCCAAGACGGCGCGGCACCGGTGTTCCTGCTCTCGCTCAAGGCAGGCGGCACCGGCCTCAACCTCACCCGGGCCGACCACGTGATCCACTTCGATCGCTGGTGGAACCCGGCGGTCGAGGACCAGGCCACCGACCGCGCCCACCGGATCGGCCAGACCCGCGCCGTCCAGGTCCACCGGCTCCTCACCGAGGGGACCATCGAGCAGCGGATCGGCATCCTGCTCCAACGCAAGCGTGACCTCGCGGAGTCCGTGCTCGGCTCCGGCGAGGTGGCGCTCACCGAGCTCAGCAATGACGAGCTGCGCGACCTGGTCACGCTCCGCGTCCCGCCCGGGGCAATCAGTGGGCTCTGACCGCTTCGACGTCGTGCTGGGGGCCGGGCTCCGCGAGCGCACCCCGCTCATCGGGATCGAGCCGGCCCCGGCCGACTCGCTCGGCAGCCATGCCTGACCCGATCGTGCTGCCGCGGCTGACCCGTGCCCGCGGGGCCAGGGCGC
>JBDSXU010000303.1:0-6123 GCA_039926005.1 Marmoricola sp. | reverse complement strand
CGAAGCGGAGCACGCCCCACTCGTCGGCCTGGGCGAACTCGTTGAAGATCGAGGCCACCGGCGTACGCCGCCCGATGATCTGCTTCCGGACCTCCTCGGGGCCGGCGACCGTCGTCATCACGAAGGTGTCATGCTCCAGCCGCGCGATCGCGGCTATCCCGTAGCCCAGCACCTCCACGACCCCGCGAGCGATCTCGTCGAGGACCTCGGACAGGTCCGTAGAGGAGTTGACACGAAGCATCAGCTCGTAGAGTCGGCGGATCCCCCCAGCACGAGGAGATTCAGCGAGTTTCATGCGAAGCGCTCCCCGGGTCCAGGTCAAAGTCTGGAACCAGGGTTCGGTCCCTCATCGATTCTAGGGCGATTCGCCCGTTTCCGTCCGTGGTTCAGCCCACTTCACGAGGACTGGGTTCCCCGGTCGTCAGGTCCCCGACGAAAGTTTGTTCGTGGTCACGGGTCTCCCGTTCGAGCGCCTCGTTGATCGCCTGGAGGAAGAAGTCGACCCCCCACTGTTCGTAGCTGACAGGGTGTGCGTCCACCGCCATGCCCGACCTAAGCCTCGATCACGATCGGGATGATCATCGGCCGGCGACGCAGCCGCCCGCCGACCCAGCGCCCCACGACCCGCCTGATGGTCTGCTGCAGCTGGTAGGCGTCGTCGACACCCTCCGAGACCGCCTTGTCCAGCGCCGCGATGATCGGGTCCTTGATCTCGTCGAAGGTGTGGTCGTCTTCCGGGAAGCCACGCGCGTGGATCTCGGGTCCGCTGATCACCTTGCCGGTCTGGGAGTCGATCACCACGATCACGGAGATGAAACCCTCCTCGCCGAGGATCCGGCGGTCCTTCAGCGAGCTCTCGGTGAGGTCGCCGACGGAGCTGCCGTCCACGAACACATAGCCGCAGTCCACCTTTCCGGTGATCTTCGCCTTGCCCTTGACGAGGTCGACGACCACGCCGTCCTCGGCGATGACGACACGGGCCGGCTCGATGCCGGTCGCCTTGGCCAGCTCGGCGTTGGCGAGCATGTGCCGGAACTCGCCGTGCACCGGCATCACGTTGCGTGGCTTGACGATGTTGTAGCAGTAGAGCAGCTCTCCGGCGCTGGCGTGACCGCTGACGTGGACCAGCGCGTTGCCCTTGTGCACCACGTCGGCGCCCCAACGCGCCAGCCCGTTGATCACCCGGTAGACCGCGTTCTCGTTGCCGGGGATCAAGGAGGAGGCGAGTACGACGGTGTCGCCCTGCTCGATGTGCACGAAGTGGTGGTTGCGCTGCGCGATCCGGCTCAGTGCCGAGAGCGGCTCGCCCTGGGAGCCTGTGGACAGCAGAACGACCTTGTCCGGCGGCATGTCGGCGAGTGCCTTCGCGTCGATCAGCAGGCCGGGAGGCACGGTGAGGTAGCCGAGGTCGCGGGCGATGCCCATGTTGCGCACCATGGACCTGCCGACGTAGGCCACCTTGCGCCCGTGCTCGGCGGCGGCGTCCATCACCTGCTGGACCCGGTGGACGTGGGAGGCGAAGCAGGCCACGATGATGCGCTTCTTGCTGGTGTGGAACACGTGGTCGAGCACCGGCGCGATGTTCTTCTCCGAGGTGGTGAACCCCGGCACCTCGGCGTTGGTCGAGTCGGTGAGGAACAGGTCCACGCCTTCCTCACCGAGCCGGGCGAACGCACGCAGGTCGGTGATCCGGCCGTCGAGCGGGAGCTGGTCCATCTTGAAGTCACCGGTGTGCAGCACCATTCCTGCCGGCGTCCGGATGGCGACGGCGAGTGCGTCGGGGATGGAGTGGTTCACGGCCACGAACTCGAGGTCGAAGGGGCCGAAGCTGATCCGGTCACCCTCCGCGACGATCGACTGCACGACGTCCTTGATCCGGTGCTCGCGCAGCTTGGGTCCGACGAGCGCCAGGGTGAGCTGCGAGCCCACCAGCGTGATGTCGTTGCGTTCGCGAAGCAGGTAGGGCACGGCGCCGATGTGGTCCTCGTGTCCGTGCGTCAGGACCAGTGCCTCGACCGTGTCGAGCCGGTCCCGGATGGCGTCGAAGTCGGGAAGGATGAGGTCGACCCCCGGGTGGTTCTCCTCGGGGAAGAGCACCCCGCAGTCGACGATGAGCAGTCGTCCGTCGTACTCGAAGACCGTCATGTTGCGGCCGACCTCACCCAGTCCACCCAGCGCGATGATCCGGAGGCCTCCGCTCGCGAGGGCCGGGGGTGGGGAGAGCTCGGGATGGGGGTGGCTCAAAGGAGACCTGCTTCGGTGAGTGCGGCGCGGACGACGTCGACCAGGGTGTCGTCCGCCTCCACGAGCGGAAGACGGACCACGCGATTGTCGTGTACGCCAAGCAGCTGCATCGCAGCCTTCGCGGTCATCACACCCGGCGCCTTCCCCATGATGGCATCGACGACCGGGACGAGTTCGCCAAACACCTTCAAGGCACCGTCGAGGTCGTTCGCGTCGACGCGGGCCACCATGTCGGCGTACTGCTCGCCCGCGACGTGACCGACCACCGACACCACGCCGGCACCGCCGTGCGTCAACCAGCCGAGGTTGAGCACGTCGTCGCCGCTGTAGTAGCTCAGGCCCGTCTCCTGCATGATCTGCACGCCGCGGAACAGGTCGCCCACCGCGTCCTTGACCGCGACGAACTTCTCGTTCCTGGCCACGCGGGCGAAGGTCTCGGGCGCGATCGTGACACCGGTGCGTCCGGGGATGTCGTAGAGCATGATCCGCAGGTCGCTCGCAGCGGCAATGGCCTCGAAGTGCGCGGCGATCCCGGCCTGGCTTGGCTTGCTGTAGTAGGGCGAGACCAGCAGTGCCCCGTCGGCACCCGCCGCCTGGGCCTGGTGGGCGAGCTCGATGGAGTGCGGGGTGTCGTTCGTGCCGATGCCTGCGAGCACGGTGCAACGGTCCCCCACCGCGTCGATCACCGCTCGCAGGATCTCGCCGTCCTCGGCGATCGTGGTCGTGGGCGCCTCACCCGTGGTACCGCTGACGACGATGCCGTCATTGCCGTGGTCGGCGAGGTGGGTGGCCACCCGCGCGGCTCCGTCGAGGTCGACCGCCCCCTCGGTGGTGAAGGGGGTGATCATCGCGGTCAGCACCCGGCCGAAGGGAGCAACAGGCAGACTCATGCCCCTAGGTTATCCGCCGCGCGCCGCCAGCGCGGGGGGGCGGCACGGCACCCGGTGCGTCGGCATATATTCCTCGGCATGAGTGACACCCAGCAGCCCGACCCGAACCAGCCACAGGACGACGGTCAGGGACAGCCGGCCTACGGCCAGCCCTATGGCCAACCACAGGACCAGGCCTACTCACAGGTGCCGCAGACAGTCTCCGGCGCGTTCATGCTGGCGCACCTGGGGCAGGAGTACGGCCCCTACGGCATCGCTCAGCTGCAGCAGATGGCACTGACCGGACAGCTCAAGGGAGACGCACAGCTGCGCGAGCAGTCCGGTGGCGGCTGGTTCCAGGCCAAGCAGCTGCCCGGCCTGTTCTCCCACCGCGAGTGGCTGACGACCGTGCTGCTCTCCGGATTCCTGGGCAGCTTCGGCGTCGACCGGTTCTACCTCGGCTACACCGGTCTGGGCATCCTGAAGCTGGTCACGCTCGGTGGCTGCGGCATCTGGCATCTGGTCGACCTGATCCTGATGCTCCTGCGCAAGGTCCCCGACGCTGAAGGGCGACCACTCGGCTGATCCTCAGGGCTCAGGAACCGCGCTCCAGCCAGCGGATCTCGTAGCCCGGGTCGTTCTTGAGGTGCTCCTCGCGCCGGGTCTCGTGCCACTCGGCCTCGGCGAAGTTCGGGTAGTGGGTGTCCCCCTTCGGCTCGAGGTGCACCTCGGTGAGGATCTGGTCGGTCGCGAGCGCCATCGCGTCTCGGTAGACCTGCGCTCCCCCGCCCACCATCACGATGTCGTCGAGCCCGGCACCGATCTCGATGGCCTCCTCGACCGACCGGGTGACCAGAACGCCTTCGTAGGACCAGTCGGGGTCCCGGGTCACGACGATGCTCTGTCGGTCGGGCAGGGGCTTGCCGATCCCATCGAACGTCGTACGCCCGAGGACGAGGGGGTGCCCGACCGTGACTCGCTTGAAGTGGGCGAAGTCGGCGGGGATCTTCCAGGGGATGTCGCCGTCGCGGCCGATGACACCGTTGGTTGCCCTCGCGGCGACCAGGACCACCTGCGTCATACGGAGATGGGCGCCTTGATGCCCGGGTGCGGGTCGTAGCCCTCGACGCTGATGTGTTCGAGGTCGAAGCCGTCGATCGTCGTGACCGAGGGATCGAGATGCAGCGTCGGCAGCGCCCGCGGCTCGCGGGTCAGCTGAAGCTCCGCCTGGTCGAGGTGGTTGAGGTAGAGGTGTGCGTCGCCGAGGGTGTGCACGAAGTCCCCGACCTCGAGACCGGCTACCTGCGCGATCATGTGCGTCAGCAGCGCGTACGACGCGATGTTGAACGGCACACCGAGGAACACGTCGGCCGAGCGCTGGTAGAGCTGACAGCTGAGACGTCCCCCGCCTTCTGACGGGGCGACGTAGAACTGGAACATCGTGTGGCACGGCGCCAGCGCCATCTCGGGGATGTCGGCCACGTTCCAGGCCGAGACGATGTGGCGCCGCGAGTCGGGATCGGCGCGGATCTGCTCGACGACCTGGGCCAGCTGGTCGACGTGGCGACCGTCGGGGGTGGGCCACGAACGCCACTGGTAGCCGTAGATGGGCCCCAGGTCACCGTTGGGGTCGGCCCACTCGTCCCAGATCGAGATGCCACGGTCCTGCAGCCACTTGACGTTGGTGTCCCCGCGCATGAACCACACCAGCTCACCGAAGATCGAGCGCGTGTGGACCTTCTTCGTGGTCAGCAACGGAAACCCGGCGGACAGGTCGAAGCGCATCTGGTGACCGAAGACGCTGCGGGTTCCGGTGCCGGTGCGGTCCGACTTCTCGACGCCCTCGGCGAGGATCCGGCGGACGAGGTCGAGATAGGCCTGCATGGACACAACTTACCCGTGCAAGGCTGGGCGCCATGGTCATCGGACTCGGTGCGGCGCTGCTCGCTGCGGTGCTCTTCGGAGTCGCCGCGGTCGTGCAGGCGATCGCCGCTCGACGCCACGGGCTGTTCTCCTGGCTGATGGTCCTGGTCGGCGCGATCTACATGGTCGGCTGGGGTCTGCACCTGGTGGCGATCGCGCACGTCCCGCTCTACGTCGCCCAGGTCGGGATCGCGGCCTCGATCGTCGTCACGGCCCTGATCGCCGCGAGAGTGGTTCGCGAGCCGCTCTCGACGCGGCACTGGGTCGCGATCGGCGCGCTGGTGACGGGGCTCGCGTTGCTGGTGGGCGCGGCCGGCCCGGTGGGCGACCACCTCTTCACAACCGATCGGACCCTCGCCCTCTACACCGGGTTCGTCCTCACGCTGGTCCTGGGGCTGGCCGCGATACGGCTCCACAGCGAGCGGGGTGGGGTGCTGCTCGGTGTCCTCGCCGGGATCGCCTACGGCGCCTCACCCATCGCCACCCGCTCCTTGGTGGACCCGACCTGGAACCGCCAGACGATCGCTCCCGCGATCACGATCGCAATGTTCGGCGTGCTCGGCTTCTGGCTCTACTCCCTCGCCCTGCAACGTGCCTCGGTCACGGCCGCGACGGCCCCGCTCGTCCTCTTCGAGACGCTGGTCCCTGCCGTCGTCGGGCTCGCGGTGTTCGGGGACGGCGTCAGGACGGGCTGGTGGCCGGTTGCGGTGGCCGGCTTCGCGCTGAGCACGGGAGCTGCACTGGTGCTGTGCGGGGCCGAGACCCGGCTCGAACACATCGAGGAGCACCAGCACGAGCCGGTGGGCGGCTCGCGGCCCGGCTGAGGTCCGATGGTTGGATGTTCCCCATGCCCAGCGCCGACGTGTCCGCCAGAGTCGCCTGGGGTGATGACGCTCCGGCCATCGCCGCCGTGCAGGTCCGCGCCTGGCGGGCGTCGTACGCCGACCTGTTGCCGGCCGGCATCCTCGCGGCCATGGACGTCGACCAGATCGCCGAGACGTGGCGCCAGTCACTCGGCCGTCCAACCGACGCACGCAACCGGGTCCTGGTCGCGCTCGAGCGCAACCTGGTGACCGGCTTCCTGGTC
>JBDSXU010000302.1:0-2921 GCA_039926005.1 Marmoricola sp. | reverse complement strand
CGGGGTCGGCGGCCACGATGGCGGCCTCGAGGAGGTCTACGAACCGGGTCCACGAGAGGCGACCGTCGGCAAAGGGTGCGACCCGGGCATCGACGTAGGCAGCTTCCTCAGGGCTCAGGTTGCGGGTTTTGCGGGCCACGAACCTGGCGTGCTGCTCACTGACCTCCAGGGCCTGGACCCGTGTCCAGTGCTCCGGCAGCCGGTATTCGAGGTCGAGCAGATCGGCGACCAGCCGGGACCCTGGCGTAGGCCGAGAGACCCAGCCGCGCGGCCAGCACCGAGCACGCGAACTCCGCGACCCACGGGGTGCCCTCACCACCCAACTGCACCGCACGCTCCCGGCCCGGCAGCCGTGCGTTCACCGGGTCGACCCTCCCGGCACCGTGTTGCCGGGCGAACTCCGAGACCAGGCGCAGCAGCTGGACCCCCGTCTCGAGCTGGTGGCGGCGGAGTGCGTCGACCTCGTCGAGGAGCCCACGCTCCGAGAGATCCGCGGTGTCTGCCATGAATCAATCCAAGCACCCACCTCTGACAGTCCGCATCGAGAATTCCCCGGCCTGGTGGCGGATTCTCAAATAGTTCAGGTCGAGACCGTCACTCCCCCATCGGTATCCGTACGCCGCGCTCCCCGGCCACCTCGATCGCCCGGTCGTAACCCGCGTCCACGTGCCGGATGACGCCCATACCTGGGTCGTTGGTGAGCACTCGTTCGAGCTTCTGGGCGGCGAGCGCGGTCCCGTCGGCGACACAGACCTGGCCGGCGTGGATGGACCGACCCATGCCGACGCCACCGCCGTGGTGGATCGAGACCCAGGTGGCCCCGGAAGCGGTGTTGACCAGGGCGTTGAGCAGGGCCCAGTCGGCGATCGCGTCTGAGCCGTCGAGCATGGCCTCGGTCTCGCGGTAGGGAGAGGCGACCGAGCCTGCGTCGAGGTGGTCGCGACCGATCACGACCGGGGCCTTGAGCTCACCGGAGGCGACCATCTCGTTGAACTTCAGGCCGGCAAGGTGGCGCTCGCCGTACCCCAGCCAGCAGATGCGCGCCGGCAGACCCTGGAACGCGACCCGCTCGCCGGCCATCTTGATCCACTTGTGCAGGCGCTCGTTGTCGGGGAAGAGCTCGAGGATCGCCTTGTCCGTGGCGGCGATGTCGGCGGGGTCGCCGGAGAGCGCAGCCCAGCGGAAAGGGCCCTTGCCCTCGCAGAACAGCGGTCGGATGTACGCCGGGACGAAGCCGGGGAACTCGAAAGCGCGGTCGTACCCACCCTTGCGCGCCTCGTCACGGATCGAGTTTCCGTAGTCGAAGACCTCGGCGCCCCTGTCCTGGAACTCCACCATCGCGCGGACGTGCGCGGCCATCGAGGCCCGGGCGTCCTTGGTGAAGCCCTCGGGGTCACGCTTCGCCGCGTCGTGCCACTCCTCGAAGGCGACCCCGACGGGGAGGTAGGAGAGCGGGTCGTGCGCGGAGGTCTGGTCGGTGACGATGTCGATCGGCGCATCCACCTCGAGCAGGGCAGGAAACATCACGGCGGCGTTGCCGAGAACGCCGATGGAAAGCGGCTTCCTCGCGTCGCGTGCCTCGATGGCGAGCTCGACAGCATGCTCGAGCGAGTCGGCCCGGACGTCGAGGTAGCGGTGCTCGATGCGGCGCCTGATCCTGCTGTCGTCGACGTCGATGCAGATAGCCACACCGTCGTTCATGGTGACGGCGAGCGGCTGCGCGCCGCCCATGCCGCCGAGCCCGGCAGTGAGGGTGATGGTCCCGGCCAAGGTGCCGCCGAACCGCTTGTCGGCCACCGCAGCGAAGGTTTCGAAGGTGCCTTGCAGGATGCCCTGGGTGCCGATGTAGATCCAGGAGCCGGCGGTCATCTGGCCGTACATCGTCAGCCCGAGGTCCTCGAGCCGGCGGAACTCCTCCCAGTTGGCCCAGTCGCCGACGAGGTTGGAGTTGGCGATGAGCACGCGCGGCGCCCACTCGTGGGTGCGCATGACGCCGACCGGCTTGCCGCTCTGCACGAGCATGGTCTCGTCGTCCTTGAGCGAGGTCAGGGTCCGCACGAGGGCGTCGTAGGACTCCCAGTTGCGGGCGGCCTTGCCGGTCCCGCCGTACACGACGAGCTCGGCGGGGTTCTCGGCGTTCTCGGGGTCGAGGTTGTTCATCAGCATCCGCAGCGGAGCCTCGGTCTGCCAGGACCCCGCGGTCAGCTCGGTGCCGTGCGCGGCGTGGATGGGGAGGCGGGGGTTCTCGGTGGTGGTCACTTCAGTTCTCCGATCACAGCTTCGACGGCGGCCAGGACGCGACCGTCACGGACAAGTTGGAACGTGGTCTCGATCTCGGGCGAGAGGTGCCGATCGGGGCCGGGGCCCTGCACACCGCAGGAGCGCAGCAGGTCGATCACCGCAGCGGTGGCGGGCGAGGGCTCCAGCGGCCTGCGGAGGTCGAGCGCACGGGCTCCGGTGAGCACCTCGATCGCGATCACCCGGGTGAGCCCGTCGACCGAGCGGCGCAGCTTGCGAGCAGCCGACCAGCCCATCGACACGTGGTCCTCCTGCATAGCACTGGAAGGGATCGAGTCGACGCTTGCCGGGTTCGCGAGGCGCTTCATCTCCGAGACGATCGCGGCCTGCGTGTACTGCGCGATCATGTGGCCGCTGTCCACGCCCGGGTCATGCGCCAGGAAGGGCGGCAGACCGTGGCTGCGCGTGCGGTCGAGGAAGCGGTCCGTACGGCGTTCGCTGATCGAGGCGACGTCTGCGGCCACGATCGCGGCGAAGTCGAGCACATAGGCGACCGGTGCTCCGTGGAAGTTGCCGTTGGACTCAACGCGCCCGTCCTCGAGCACCACCGGGTTGTCGACGGCACTGGCGAGCTCACGGCCCGCGACCGTCGCGCAGTGGTCGAGTGTGTCTCGCGCGGCGCC
>JBDSXU010000301.1:0-3956 GCA_039926005.1 Marmoricola sp. | reverse complement strand
CCAGTGCTCCGCCGCGGGGATCATGTCGCACATGTAGAAGTAGTAGGGCATGATCTGTGCGCCGTCGAGCAGCCGGAAGCACAGGTCGAGCAGTGCATGCGGATCGGCGTTGACGCCGTTCAACAGCACGCCCTGGTTGCGCACGTCGCGCACGCCGGCCTCGAACATCGCGCCGGCGGCCTTCGCGACCAGCGGGGTCACCGAGTTGGCGTGGTTCACGTGGGTATGGATGGCAATCGCGACACCGCGCGATCGAGCAACGGTGCACACCCGCTCCATCCCCTCGCGGACCTCGTCCTGGAGCCAGTGCTGGGGGAGGCCCATCAGCGCCTTGGTGGCCAGCCGGATGTCGCGGATGTTCTCGACCTCGAGCACCCGGTTCAGGAACTCCTCGAGGCGAGCCCACGCCATGTTGGCCACGTCGCCGCCGGAGACGACCACGTCGCGGACCTCAGGGTGGTGGCGCAGGTACTCCAGCATGTCGGCGTAGCGGTCGACGGGCTTGGCCACGAACCTCAGCTTGTCGACGCTGGGGGTCGAGTTGCCGACGAGGTCCATCCGGGTGCAGTGGCCGCAGTACTGCGGGCAGGTCGGCAACAACTCGGCGAGAACCTTGGTGGGGTAGCGGTGGGTCAGGCCCTCGGCCGCCCACATCTCGTGCTCGTGCAGCGAGTCGCGGCTCGAGTAGGGGTGCGAGGTCCAGTCCGTGCGGCGGTCAGAGAACACCGGTAGCATGTAGTGACGGACCGGATCGGCGTAGAAGGCCTCGGTCAACGAGCCAGGTCCCGCGGGCACCTGGTGAGAGGCCATCGTGTTCATCATCTGCGGCGGGATGAGCATCGACATCGTGGCCCGCTCGGCCTGGTCGCGCTCGAGGTCGGCGTAGAAGCGCTCGTCGACGAGGTCGCCGAGCAGCCCGCGCAACTGGCGGAGGTTCTTCACACAGTGTGAGCGCTGCCACTGGGCGCTCTCCCACTCGGCGGTGGTGACGTCCTTCCAGCCGGGGAACCGCGTCCAGTCTGGCTCGACGAGCTCGACGCGACGATAGGGATAGGGCTGGGCGGTCTCTCCCTCGATGATGGAGGCGATGGACGTCTCGATGCTCATGGGTTTCCTCCTGCGACCTAGCGCGCGATGTTGTGTCTCGCGTCCCCTACCTGAGACAGTATGAACACGATCTTGCGGAGTCGCCAACCGAACACCGCAAGATTTCCCGTTCTTTGTGACTTTGACAGGAAGGTGTGTGGCCCGCGTGGGACGGATGACAGGTGATCCGGTCGGTATGCATCGGGTGCTGGAGCCCCTCGGTGTGCTGCCGCAGGCGGCCGAACGGCTCGACACGGACCCGGCGCTGCACGACGACGAGGTCCGCGTGCGCGTCGAGCGGCTCAACCTCGACGCGGCCTCCTTCCGCCAGCTCCAGGGCAAGCATGGTTGCGACGGGGACGCCGATGGTGCTGACGGGGTGAAGCGCGAGGTGCTCGAGATCATCCGCAGCCGCGGCAAGATGCACAATCCGGTGACGGGCTCCGGCGGGATGCTGGTCGGCACGGTCGAGGAGGTGGGGGAGAGCTCTCCGCTCGGGCTCGAGGCCGGGATGCGCATCGCGACCCTCGTCTCGCTCACCTTGACCCCGCTCGTGATCGAGGACGGGCTCACCGACTGGGACGGGCGCAGTGAGCAGGTGCCCACCGATGGTTACGCGATCCTCTTCGGGCGCAGCATCGCGGCCAGACTTCCCGACGACCTGCCCGCACCACTCGCGCTCGCCGTGATGGATGTCTGCGGCGCGCCGGCCCTGACGCAGCGTCATGTCCGGCGCTACGTCGACCCGGTGGTCGTGGTCATCGGGGGAGCCGGCAAGTCCGGATCTCTGTGCCTGGCCGCCGCTCGTCGAGCCGGTGCCCGGCGCACGATCGCCGTCGTACCCCATCAGGCGGAGGCGGACCTCTTCGAGCCCACCGGCTGTGCGCGTGGACTGGCCGACCGGGTGATCATCTGCGACGCCCGCGACCCGGTCGCCCTGCGTGATGCGGTCGCGGCCGCGGGAGGACCCGCCGACCTGACCATCGTGTGCGTCGACGTCCCCGGCTGTGAGGGTGGCGCGATCCTGGCCACGGCCGAGGGTGGGACGGTCATCTTCTTCTCGATGGCCACCTCCTTCAGCGCGGCTGCGCTGGGGGCAGAAGGCCTGGCCGCGGACGTGACGATGATCGTCGGTAACGGCTACGTCCCCGGGCACGCGGACCTCGCCCTGGAGATCGTCCGCACCGATCCGGCCGTGCGCTGTCTGTTCGAGAGGAGGCTGTAGTCATGGCGAGCGTCGAGAAGAAGCTCGACCTGGACCCCGCCACCGTGCGGCAGGCGCGCAGCCTGGCCCGCAAGGTCGGGAAGCCGATCGTGAAGCTGGCCCGGGCGCACACCACCGTCTCCGTCGAGCGGGCCACGCTCCGGCTGGCGGGCCTGGCCGGCGCCGACCCCGACGGCACCCCATGGGTCAACCGCCTGGCCGACGCCGTGCGCGCAGACGTCGGCCTCGAGCACGGTCTTGCCCTGCCGATCTGGGACGCACTGCTGCGCGGCGAGGCCGAGGACCTCGAGACGCTCGCGCAGAAGGCCTCTGCCGGGTCCGCCCGTTTCCGGCTGCCCGAGGGCCGCGAGGCGCAGAGGGCCCGGACGGCGTCCCGCAAGCAGGTCGGCGCCGGCGTACGACGGATCGACGGGCGACGCCGTGAGCGGGAAAGACTTGTCAAGCGGATCGGCGACGCTCCGCGCCAACCCTGGATCTACCTGATCGTCGCGACCGGCGACATCTACGAGGACATCCCGCAGGCCCAGCAGGCTGCCCGCGAGGGTGCCGACGTCATCGCAGTGATCCGATCGACTGGTCAGTCGTTGTTGGACTACGTGCCCGAAGGGGCGACCCGCGAAGGGTTCGCCGGCACCTACGCGACCCAGGAGAACTTCCGGCTGATGCGGGCGGCGCTCGACGAGTCTGGCAAGCAGCTCGGTCGCTATGTGCGGCTGACCAATTACGCCAGCGGCCTGTGCATGCCCGAGATCGCGGCGTTGGCAGGTCTCGAACGACTGGACATGATGCTCAACGACTCGATGTACGGCATCCTCTTCCGCGACATCAACCCGGTGCGGACCTTCGTCGACCAGCGATTCAGCCGCCAGGTGCACGCCCGTGCGGGCATCATCATCAACACCGGTGAGGACAACTACCTCACCACCGACGACGCGGTCGAGGCAGCACACACGGTCACGACCAGTCAGCTGCTGAACGAGTACTTCGGCAAGGAGGCGGGGCTCGAGGACTGGCAGCTCGGCCTGGGCCATGCCTTCGAGATCAACCCCGAGCTCGAGGACTCCTTCCGGATGGAGCTCGCCCACGCGCTGCTGGCGCGGGAGCTGTTCCCGAACGCGCCGCTGAAGTGGATGCCGCCGACGCGGCACATGACCGGTGACGTCTTCCGTGGTTACCTGCTCGACGGTTTCTTCAACCTCGCCGGTGCGCTGACCGGGCAGGGGATCCTCCTCGTGGGGATGATGACCGAGGCCGTTGTCACGCCCTGGATCAGTGACCGCGACCTGGCCCTGCAGAACGTCCGCTACGTCATGAACGCCGCCGGGAACCTCCACGAGGACTTTCGGCCGGCGCCCGACGGCTTCATCGCGAACCGAGCACGGCAGGTGCTGGGGGAGTCCATCGACCTGCTCGGCCGGATCGTCGACCACGCTCCGTCGTCCTCAGGGGGTGGTCTCCTCGACGCGATCGCCGACGGCACCTTCGGGTTGATGAAGAGACCGGCGAACGCGGGCCGCGGTCTCGACGGCGTCGCCAAAAAGTCGTCGGCCTACTACAACCCGGCGACCGAGATCCTGGAGGGGGAGTCATGACCGATGAGAAGGGACTACTCCCAACCTCTGGGGGAGAGCCGGAAGGAGAACCC
>JBDSXU010000300.1:0-4476 GCA_039926005.1 Marmoricola sp. | reverse complement strand
GCCGACGCACCTCGCCGTTGCCTTCGACGTCTCCCGGCAGACGTTCCGCTCCGAGCAGTACGTCGAGTACAAGGCCAACCGGTCCAAGTCGCCCGAGGAGTTCCAGGGCCAGGTGTCCTTGATCAAGGAGGTGCTCAACGCCCTCCGGGTCCCCTTCATCGAGAAGGACGGCTTCGAGGCCGACGACATCATCGGGACGCTCGCCACCCAGGCGGCGGCCGACGACTTCGACGTCTTGATCTGCTCCGGCGACCGCGACTCCTTCCAGCTCGTCAACGCCCGCACCACGGTGATCTACCCGATGCGCGGTGTCTCGGAGATGAAGCGGATGACCCCCGCCGCTGTGGAGGAGAAATACGGAGTGCCACCGGAGCGCTACCCCCACCTGGCCGCGTTGGTGGGCGAGACCTCGGACAACCTGCCGGGAGTCCCCGGGGTGGGGCCCAAGACGGCGGCCAAGTGGATCACCCTCTACGACGGCCTCGAGAACGTGGTCAACCGTGCGGAGGAGATCAAGGGCAAGGCCGGTGAGAGCCTCCGCGAGCACCTCGACGACGTGATCCGCAACCGCCAGCTCAACGCACTGGTCTGCGACCTCGACCTCCCGCTCGTTCCCGCGGATCTCGCCATGCAGCCCTGGGACCGCCAGGAGGTGCACACGCTCTTCGACGGCCTGGAGTTCCGGGTGCTGCGCGACCGGCTCTTCGAGACCCTCGAGTCCGAGGAGGAGATCGACGAGTCCGGCTTCGCACTCGAGATGACCCAACTCGAGCCGGGGCAGGTCGGCGACTGGCTCTCCGCCAACGCGAGCAAGGGCGAGCGGGTCGGCGTACACCTCGAGGGGACGTGGGGCTCGGGCACGGGCGATGTGCTCGCGCTGGCCCTCGCCACTCCCGAGGGCACTGCTGCCCACGTGTCGACGGAGGGGATCACGCCCGAGGACGACGCGGCCCTGGTCTCGTGGCTGGGCGATCCGCACCAGCCCAAGGTGCTTCACGACGCCAAGGGACCGATGCTCGCGCTGGCTGCTCGGGGATGGCCACTGACCGGCCTCGAGCGCGACACCGCCCTCTCGGCCTACCTGGCCCGGCCCGACCAGCGTTCCTATGACCTCGCCGACCTGACCGTGCGCTACCTCAAGCGCGAGCTGAAGAAGGGCACCGTCGATGACGGCCAGCTCAGCCTCGAGGGTCTCGTCGAGTCTCTGCCGGACGGGGGCGGCAGCGACACTGCGATGCTGCACGCGAGCGCGGTGCTCGATCTCGCCACCGCGCTGGACGAGGAGCTCGAGGGACGTGGCGGCACCGGCCTCCTGACCGATGTCGAGCTGCCCCTGATCGACGTCCTCGCCCGCATCGAGCAAGTCGGCATCGCCGTCGACTACGACCTGCTGAGCGAGCTGGAGGAAGGCTTCGGCACGCGAGTGCGCGACGCCGCTGAGCAGGCCTACGCGGTCGTGGGCAAGGAGGTCAACCTCGGCTCTCCCAAACAGTTGCAGGTGATCCTCTTCGACGAGCTCGAGATGCCCAAGACGAAACGCACGAAGACCGGCTACACCACCGACGCCGACGCGCTGCAAGGCCTCTATGAGAAGACCGGGCACGCGTTCCTCGAGCACCTGCTCGAGCACCGAGACGCCATCCGGTTGCGACAGACGGTTCAGGGACTGCTCAAAACGGTGGCCGAGGACGGCCGGATCCACACGACGTTCAACCAGCTGATCGCTGCGACCGGGCGACTCTCGAGCACCGACCCCAACCTGCAGAACATCCCGGTCCGCACCGAGGCGGGCCGGCGCATCCGCGAGGCCTTCGTCGTCGGGCAGGGTTACTCCGAGCTGTTGACGGCTGACTACTCCCAGATCGAGATGCGGATCATGGCGCACCTCTCCGAGGACACCGCGCTGATCGAGGCGTTCCGCTCGGGATATGACTTCCACTCCGTGACCGCCGCACGCGTATTCGACGTCGAGCCCACCAACGTGACCTCCGAGATGCGCGCGAAGATCAAGGCGATGAACTACGGGCTGGCCTACGGGCTCTCCGCCTTCGGGCTCTCACAGCAGTTGCACATCGACACCAGCGAGGCCCGCGGGCTGATGGAAGAGTATTTTGAAACGTTTGGTTCCGTTCGAAATTACCTGACCGGGTTGGTTGAGGAGGCCAGGAAGACCGGTTACACCGAGACCATCCTCGGTCGGCGCCGCTACCTGCCCGACCTGACGAGCGACAACCGCCAGCGACGGGAGATGGCCGAGCGGATGGCCCTGAACGCGCCCATCCAGGGCTCGGCCGCCGACATCATCAAGGTCGCCATGCTCAACGTCGACCGTGCGCTCAGGCAGCAGCAGCTCGGCTCGCGGATGCTGCTCCAGGTCCACGACGAGCTGGTCTTCGAGGTTGCCGACGGGGAGCGCGAGACGCTCGAGGTGCTCGTGCGCGAGCAGATGGCCTCAGCGGCGCAGCTAACCGTCCCCCTGGACGTGTCGGTCGGCACCGGGAGCAGCTGGCACGACGCTGCCCACTGAGCCGGCGCGTCTTGCGCTGACGGCCGCGCGCTGCGTGTGCAGGACCGCCACGACGAGCAGTGCGAGGAGCAGCGCCAGGTCGACGCCGAGCACGAGCAGCATCAGTGCGTTGACCGAGTCGGCCAGCTGGCCGAAGGCGACCACCGCGGCCAGCGCCCCCCAGACCAGGAGGACGGCCCGGCGCGCCTGACGCGCGAGCACGCTGTAGATGAGGAGCTGCAGCATCGAGAGCACGGTTCCCAGCAGGGCAAAGACCCAGAGGTCGTGCCGGATGGAGGCGTACTGATGACCACCGACGAAGATGACCGCCAAACCGGAGAGAACTGCGGTTCCCGCTGACGTCAGCAGTCCGAGGACGCCGACGGCCGCGAGACTCCTGAACAGGGTCGCCCGGGCGGCCGAGGCCTCGGACATGGACGGGAAGGCCAGCACCACCACGAACTGTGGGAGGAACAGCACCGCCTTGACCAGGATCAGGCCTCCGGCGTACAGACCGGCCTGCCGTTCCTCGAGGACGTTGCGGGCCACCAGGATGTCCACGTTGGAGAGCGCGAAGAACGCTAGCAGCGTGTTGGAGTTGTGGAAGGTCTCCCGCCAGAGAGCGCGGATGTTGTGCTCGTCCGAGTGCTCTCCCGGTTCACGAGGATGTCGCAGCGCCCACCAGCCGACCAGCACCGGGACGTACGCCGCGACGGCCACGCCGAGCAACGCGGCGAACTCAGTGGGGCGCCAGAGGATCATCGCCGTGCCGATGGCCAGCCGGGGGACCCCGGCGCCGATGTAGATCAGGGCGAGAGGGACCCATCGGCGTTCGCCCTGCAGGATGCCTGCCTGAGCACCCATCAGGGTCAGCGGCGCCGCTGCGAAGGCGATGAGCACGGCCGTGCCGAGGCTGTCGAGGCGAACGACACGGTCGATGACCGGGGACAGCACGAGACACACGGCCCCCACACCCAGGGCTGCCTGGACCCCGACCCGGAGGATCACGCCCTCGATCTGGTGGACATGGTCCGGTGCCGCAGCAATGCGCCGTGCAGCCGTCGCCTGCAGTGCCAGCGAGCTGACATTGACAACGATCAGCAGACCCATCAATGCGGCGAAGGCGCCGTAGTCGCGCGGACCGAGCAGCCTGGCGGCGACGATGGTGAATCCGTAGGTCGCGACGTTCATCACGCCCATCGCGACAGCGATCACCATCCCCCGGGGCAACTTCGTTGCCTGCCCCTTCAACCGATCACCTCGCACACGCGCCACCCTATGGCGGGCACCCAGCCCGGGTGCCCAAGTCCACACATTCCCCCCGGGTGCCGCGCGAGGTAGGGCATCAGTAGGGATCGAAGGTGTCGTGGTGCCCAGCCGCGTGGGCCAGCCGTCGCAGGTGCAGCCGGAGCAGGACCTTGATGCCGACGTTGCGGGTCCACCACGGCAGCTCAGCAAGGATCCGCAGCCGGTCCGAGAAGTGGGGCCGCGCGCGCTCGAAGGTCGCCAGGCTGCCCACCCGACCGAGGTAGCGCAGCTCTCGTCCGGGGAGCACTCGGAGCAGCAGGGCAAGCGTCACCCCGATGGAGGAGAAGGAGTCGTGCACCAGGACGCGCCCACCGGCCGGCAGGAAGGTCACCCAGCGCAGATCCTGGCTGGTGCTTCGGCAGTCGTGCTTCCCGTCGACGTAGAGCAGCCCGATCTGCGTGGTCCACGAGGCTCGCGCCTGCTCACTGCGTTCGGCGAGAAGTCGGACCCGGTCGGCCACACCGTGCTCGAGCAGGTGTCGCTCGAAGTGTCGGCGTGTGAGCTCGCCACCGAACTTGCCGCCGACGAACGGGTCGATGGCGACGACCTCGACGTCGTCGCGCGCCGACGCGAGCACGACGGTGGACCGGCCCTGGTGCGACCCGATCTCCACGACGGTCGAGCCCGCAGGCAGGGCGCGCGCCTCGTCGTACAGCGTCCTG
>JBDSXU010000299.1:0-5373 GCA_039926005.1 Marmoricola sp. | reverse complement strand
AGTCCCGAGGCCGACCTGGTGATCGTGGTCGGCTCGGCCAACTCCTCCAACTCGGTGCGGCTGGCCGAGGTGGCGCTGGAGGCCGGAGCGAAGGCTGCCTACCGGGTCGACGACGCGAGCGAGATCGAGGAGGCCTGGCTCGGGGGCGTCAACAACGTCAGCGTCACCTCGGGTGCCTCCGTCCCGGACGACCTCGTCGCCGGTGTCCTCTCGTTCCTCACCGAGCGCGGCTTTCCGGCTGCGCTGGCCGTGCACACGGCCGAGGAGTCGCTCATCTTCGCGCTGCCTCCCGAGCTGCGTCGCGACATCCGCAAGGCGGCCGCAGCGCAGAGCGGGCAGTAGTCCGGTGGCGCGGTACTACGACGTCCACCCGGTCGACCCGCAGCCACGGGCCATCGCGCAGGTGGTCGAGGTGCTGCGCGAGGACGGCCTGATCGCCTATCCCACGGACTCCTGCTACGCGCTGGGCATCCAGCTGGGCAACCGGGACGGGCTCGAGCGGATCAAGAGGCTGCGACGCCTCGACGACAAGCACCACTTCACCCTGGTCTGCCGCGACTTCGCCCAGCTCGGCCCGCTCGTGCACCTGAGCAACGCAGCGTTCCGCGCGGTCAAGGCAGCCACCCCAGGCCCCTACACGTTTGTCCTCCCAGCCACCAGTGAGGTGCCGAAGCGGTTGATGCACCCCAAGAAGCGCACCGTGGGGGTGCGGATCCCCGATCACCCCGTCGTGCGGGCGTTGCTCGAGGAACTCGGAGAGCCGTTGCTGTCCAGCACGCTACTGATGCCGGACAGCGAGGTGCCGATGACCGATGGCTGGCAGATCAAGGACGAGCTCGATCAGTGGTTGGACGCGGTGATCGACTCCGGGGAGTGCGGCTCGGAGCCCACCACCGTCGTCGACTTCTCCGACGGTGCGCCGGTGGTGGCCCGGGTCGGTGCCGGGGACTCCGGACGCTTCGAGTAGCGACGACGCCTCATCCGCACCCGCTGCCGCAGGGCGAGGACGGCGAGCACCAACAGGTAGGCCGTCAGCAGTCCGCTGGCCCGGTGAGCGAGGCCGGAGACCACTGCCTGCACGAGTCCGTCACCCCGCTCGGCGACCCAGGCGCGATGCACGAGCGCGAGCAGGGTGATGAAGCCCAGCAACAGCAGTGGCGGGAGCACGCCGACCCGGAAGAAGTCACGCGGGCGCACAGCCAGCGCGGCGCCGAGGCAGATGAGCACGAAGCCGACGTCGAAGAGGAGCGTGAGCTCGCCGAAGGCCGCCAGGTCCAGGGCAAGCACCATGAGGCCGCCCAGCACTGCCAGCCGCGTGACGCGGCTGCCTGCCATTCGGCCCTCTTCCCACAGGGTGGGTGCGCTCACCCGCTCAACGTAGGCGGCCTCAGGCGCTCGATCGGTGCGACTCGCCGGTGGAGGGCCCGGCAGCGGACGGCAGCTCAGGCAGCTGGGCGCGCTCCTCGGCCACGACATCGAGCAGCTCGGACGCCGTCAGTGGCCGGGGAACCTGTGTCACCGGCTGCACCTGGGCCAGCTCCTCGCGGGTGACGCCGATGTCCTCGAACTGCCGCGCCGTGACCAGGACGCGGCTCTCGATGGAGCCGACCGCGCTGTTAAAGGCCTCGACCGCCCCCTTGAGTGATCGACCGACCTTGTCGAGGTGGCCGCCCATCACCCCGATGCGGGTGTGCAGCTCACGACCGAGCTCGTGGATCTCCCGGGTTCGCTCGGCCAGCGCCTCCGTGGTCCACCCGTGCGCCACCGTGCGCAGCAGCGCGATCAGCGTCGTGGGCGTGGCGATGACGACGTCACGCGTGGCGGCGTACGTCAGCAGGGAGGGGTCGGTGTCCAGCGCCGCTGCCAGGAAGGACTCGGCGGGGACGAACATCACCACGAACTCGGGCGCGCCCGGCATCGAGCGCCAATAGGCCTTGCCGGAGAGCGCGTCGACATGGCTGCGCACCTGCCGCACGTGGCGCCGCAGATGCGCCATCGCCTCCTCCGGGTCGTCGGTCGACAACGCGTCGAGGTGGGCGTCGAGCGGGACCTTGGCATCGACGACGACGGACCGACCGCCGGCCAGTCGCACCACGAGGTCGGGTCGGTGGTTTCCGTCCTCGCAGGCGATGTGCACCTGCTCCTGGAAGTCGCAGTGCTCCACCATGCCGGCCAGCTCCACCGCCTTGCGCAGGTGGAGCTCCCCCCACTGGCCGCGGACGTGCGGCTTGCGCAGAGCCGTCGACAGGGCCCCGGTCTCGCGGCGCAGCAGGTCGGTGCTGTGTCGCATGTCGTCGACCTGCTGGCGCAGCTGCCCTTGCCACGAGGCCCGTTGCTGCTCGACGTCCATCAGTCGCTCGTGCAGCCGGTCGAGGCCGTCGCGGAGCACAGCCTGGTCCTCGCCGCGCGCCGACAGCGCCCGCAGCACGTCCGGGTCACCGGCTCGTCGGGACCACACCAGCACGGTGATCGCGCCCACGAGCGCGCCGATCACCAGGGTCAGGAGGGGAAGCACGATTTCCATGCCCCGAGGGTGGCAGGAGCCACCGACAACATCGGGGACGTCGCTGTGTTTTAGGTGGCGCCCCGACACGCGAATGTGGCTGGCCGGGTGGGTGGGGTGCTCAGTAGCCCCTCGCGCGACATTCGCAGGCCCGGGTGCCGCGTCTGCCGCCCCGCTGCTCGACCCCTACAGGTCAGGTCAGGTCGACGATGACCGGGGCGTGGTCGCTGGCACCCTTGCCAGCGCGTTCTTCCCGGTCGACGAAGGCGCCGGTCACTCTGGCGGCGAGTGAGGGACTGCCGAGCACGAAGTCGATGCGCATGCCCCGGTTGCGCTCGTAGCGCTGCCGGTAGTAGTCCCAGTAGGTGTACACGTCCGCGCCGGGCGTGTGGGGGCGGACCACGTCGACGTACCCATCCTCGAGGAAGCCGTTGAACGCCGCCCGCTCTGGCGGCGTGACGTGCGTGCTCTTGGCGAACGCCGCGATGTCGAAGACGTCGTCGTCCTGCGGGGCGATGTTCCAGTCGCCGACCAGAGCGACGTCGCCCGTCATCGAGCGGGCGGCCGCGCGCAGACGCGCCAGCCACTCGAGCTTGTAGACGTAGTGCGGGTCGTCGACCTTGCGGCCGTTGGGGACGTACAGCGACCAGATGCGTACGCCGCCACACGTGGCAGCGATCGCGCGCGCCTCGGCCGCTGGCGGGTCCCCCCAGGTCGGCATTTCGGGGAAGCCGAACTCGACCTCCTCGATGCCCACACGGCTGATGATCGCTACTCCGTTCCACTGGTCATGACCGACCGCGGCGATGTCGTAGCCGAGCCCGGTCAGCCCCATGAGCGGCAGTTGGTCTTCGCGTGCCTTCGTCTCCTGGAGGGCGAGTACGTCGATGTCGTGACGTTGGAGCAGCGCCTCCACGCGGTCGATGCGGCTGCGGAGTGAATTCACGTTCCAGGTGGCGATGCGCACTCGGCGAGCCTATGCGCCCGCTCGCCCTCGAAGTGGCCTACCTTCACCCCCATGAGCGAAGACCAGTACCGACCGCCGGTGTACGCCGTGGCTCCGACTTCGAGCAAGGCAACGACCAGCCTTGTGCTCGGCATCGTGTCGCTGGTCTTCTGCGGCCTGCTCCTCGGGATCCCGGCGATGATCGTCGCTCACCAGGCGAAACGGGAGATCCGCGAGTCGAATGGCCGGCTGAGCGGTGAGGGCCTGGCCACCGCAGGATTCGTGACCGGCCTGATCGGCACCCTGTGGTCCGTGCTCGCGGCAGTCCTTGTGGTGGGCGTCTTCGTGTTCGGCAGTGTCTTCCAGGACAAGTTCGAGACCCATTGCACCAGCACCGGCGGCGCGGACGGCGGAAGCGTCACCTGCGACTGAGCCAGGGTGTCCATCTGTTCTGCATGGACCTCCTGTCCGACGTCAAGAACGGCATCGTCACGAGCGGTTCGGGCGGTGTCATCGAGGCCTGCATCAAATGCCGTCACGCTGGACGTGTCGCCCGATTGAGGGCAAATCCCCCGAGGGCGCATGCTGGAGCGATGGATGAGACCCGAACCGCCCTGGCCGCCAAGCTCGCCGAGATCGACGAGCAGATGGCAACGATGGAGATGAAGCCCGTCGACCAGGGCTCGATCTCCTTCGGCAAGCGGATCGGGGAAGGTACTTCGATGGCGGTCGACCGGCTCGCGCAGGTGGCCGTGCACGACCAGCTCCAGGTCACCCGCACAGATGTCGTGCGCGCGATCGAGAAGCTCGATAACGGCACCTACGGGTCCTGCGACGTGTGTGCAAAACCGATCCCCGAAGGTCGTCTGGAGGCACTCCCGTGGGCGGTGCTCTGCGTCGAGGATGCCGCAAAGCACTGATCAGTTCGCCGATCCCGTAGCCAGTCAGGGACGATGACGGGCGATGCCACTCCTCGACCGACTCCCCACGACCCCCGGTGAACCCGAACCGGACGCGCTCTTCGACGTGTTCGAGACCTGGGCGAGCGAGCAGGGCCTCACGCTCTACCCGGCGCAGGAGGAGGCGCTGATCGAGATCGTCAGCGGCAACAACGTCATCCTCTCCACGCCCACCGGCACCGGGAAGAGCCTGGTCGCGACGGGCGCGCACCTCGCGGCGCTCGCTCGCGGTCAGCGCACCTTCTACACCGCTCCCATCAAGGCGCTGGTCTCCGAGAAGTTCTTCGCGTTGATCGAGGTGTTCGGCGCGGAGAACGTCGGCATGCTGACCGGTGACGCATCGGTCAACTCACAGGCGCCTATCGTCTGCTGCACCGCCGAGGTGCTGGCCAACATCGCGCTGCGTGAAGGCGCCGCCGCGGACGTCGGCCAGGTCGTGATGGACGAGTTCCACTACTACTCCGAGCCGGATCGCGGCTGGGCCTGGCAGGTGCCGCTGCTCGAGCTGCCGCACGCCCAGTTCCTGCTGATGTCGGCAACGCTCGGTGATATCACCGCCTTCATCGACGACCTGACCCGGCGTACGGGCCGCGAGACCACGGCCGTCACCAGCGTCACCCGGCCGGTGCCGCTGAGCTACGAGTGGGCGGTGACGCCGATGCACGAGACGATCGAGGAACTGCTGACGACCCACCAGTCACCGATCTACGTCGTGCACTTCACCCAGGCGTCGGCGCTCGAACGTGCGCAGGCACTGACCAGCATCAACGTCTGCACCCGTGAGGAGAAGGACCGGATCGCCGAGCTGATCGGCGGTTTCCGGTTCAGCCCCGGGTTCGGCAAGACATTGTCCCGGCTGGTGAAGCACGGCATCGGGGTGCACCACGCGGGGATGTTGCCGAAGTACCGCCGCCTCGTCGAGCAGCTCGCGCAGGCCGGCCTGCTCAAGGTCATCTGCGGGACCG
>JBDSXU010000298.1:0-2135 GCA_039926005.1 Marmoricola sp. | reverse complement strand
GTCCCAAGGCAGTCCTGCTCAAGGAGCTCGCCGACTACATCGCCTGAGTCGTCCCGGCTACAGTCGCTGCGTGAACGCAGTCTTCCGTCTCGGGGATTCAGGTCCCGCAGTCGCCCAGATCACCGGTCTGCTCGAGCGGATCGGTCTTCTGGGCGATGCTGCTCTCCAGCCCTCCCAGCGCGATCCCACCTTCGACCATAGGGTCGAGCTCGCGGTGCGTGCCTTCCAGCAGGAACGCGGCCTCACGGTGGACGGGGTCGTCGGCCCGCTGACGTTCCGCCGCCTCGACGAGGCCCGATGGGGGCTCGGCGACCGGATCCTGACCCATCTCCCGGGCAGCCTGATGGCCGGGGATGACGTCTACACGCTGCAGGGCCGGTTGCTCGCCCTCGGTTTCGCAGTAGGCCGCGTCGATGGCTACTTCGGGCCCGAGACCGAGGCCGGCGTACGCGAGTTCCAGCGCAACTTCGGCATCCCGCCCGACGGCACCTGCGGTCCGGCGACACTGAAGGCGCTGACCCGGCTGAGTCCGATGGTCAAGGGTGGTGCGCCCAACGCGCTGCGCGCCCAGGAACGGATCCGCGAGGCCGGCCCCAACCTCGGCGGCAAGATCGTGGTCATCGACGTCGGACGCGGACACAACCTCCCCGAGGAGTACGCCGAGAGCTCGGATGCGATCCTGCACGACCTCGCCCAGCGGGTCGAGGGCCGCCTCGTCGCCACCGGAGTCCAGGCGTTCCTGACCACACCGCGTTGGGCCGCTCCCGGCGAGGAGGCCGAGCGGGCCGCCTTCGCCAACCGCACCGGCGCCGACATCTTCCTCTCCCTGGCACTGGACGCCTCCACCAACCCAGGGGCGTGCGGCGTCTCGACGTACTTCTTCGGAGACGCCAACCACAACGCCTGGTCCTCGGTCGGCGAGCGCTTCGCCGGGCTGGTGCAGCGCGAGATCATCGCCCGCAGCGACCTTGTCGACCTGCGCTGGCACCCCAAGACCTGGGAGATCCTGCGCCGCACCCGGATGCCCGCGATCCGCCTCGATGCCGGCTACCTCACCAACGCCGGCGATACTGAGCGGCTGAGCGACCCCGCCTTCCGCGACGTGCTGGCCGAAGCGATCGTGGTCTCGGTGCAACGCTTCTATCTCAGTCCCGAGGTCGACGCCCACACCGGTGTCCTTCGGGTCAGCGAGCTGCGCGACAGCTTCCGGGGCGTCTGATGCCGCAGGTGACCGCCGACTGCTGGGTCCCTGTTCCACCCGCCACCGCGTTCGCCGTCAGTCAGACAACTGGCGAGCTCCGCCTGCTCTGGGACCCGTTCATCCGCCACCAGCACCTCATCGACGCCGACCGTCCTGGCAAGGGTGTGCAGACACTCACGAAGGCGCGCGTCGGACCGACGATGGTGAGCCAGTACGTCTCCTACCGCCCACCCACCTCCGTCGGCATGACGATGGTCAAGGGACCGTGGTTCTTCGAGTCGTTCGGGGGTGGCTGGCGCTTCGTGCCGAAGGAGCGCGACGGGGTCGCCGGCACCGGGGCAGTCTGGAAGTACACGTACGCCGTGAAGCCGACCTGGCTGCGCCCTGTGGCCGAGCCGATCGGGCAGTGGCTCCTCGGGCGCGAGATCCGTGCTCGCATCGCGGCGTACGAGAAGGCCTGTCAGGATCCCGACGTCGTGTCGGCGGCCCTCGAGGATCGCGCCGGCTGACCAAGCTTGGGCGCTGGTCGCTTCACCGGTGCGAGCAGCCGTTCGAGGCCCTTCTCCAGCTCCTCGCGGATGGACAGCGTTGTGCGCAGGTCCATCCGCATCCGCGGGTTGACCGGGTGTGAGCGGTGGGTGGAGAACCCGACGGCCAGCAGGAAGTCGGCGGGGATCACGCAGTGCCCACTTCGCCCACGGGTGTCGCCGAACGCCTCGACGGCCTTCACCCCGCCGCGCAACACGAGGTCCTTGGCCATTCCCTGCATCAGCATCCGCCCCAGTCCCCCGCCGCGGTGGCCCGGGTCGACGTACGCCGTGGTGAGGATGACCGCGTCCGAGCTGATCGGCGCAGTGGCGAATCCCTGCGCGGCCGCGACGTGCACCGGCGGCGCCCAGAGCATGTGGCCCACGACCTCGCCGTCGACCAGGGC
>JBDSXU010000297.1:0-4681 GCA_039926005.1 Marmoricola sp. | reverse complement strand
CGCTTGAACCGCACGTAGGAGTCGTCGAAACCCTGTTGGACCTCCGGCACCATCTCGGAGAGTCGGTGGGCGACATCGGCCAGTCGGCGCCCCGGAAGGCGGGCGCGGATGCGTGCCTCCAGCTTCGAGGCCGCGCTGGCGATGTACCTCGACTCGAGTCTCGGGGTCTCCTGCGCATCGCTCACCGGCGACACGTTAGTGCGAAGCGAGCAACCTGTGGCCCTGGACGAGCTGAACTCGCTCACGCCCAGCGCGAGGTGCGCGACAACAGTGCGGCTACCGCAGCGACGCCGGCGGTAGAGGTGCGCAGCACCGACTCCCCCATGCGTACGACATGGGCGGCGCCGAGAGCCGTCAACTCCTCCTCGGTGATCCCACCCTCGGGTCCCACGACGACGAGGATCGACCTGACGCCTTCGAGCGGCAACGACGCGAGTGGACAGCTTGCCGCCTCGTGGAGTACGACGGCGAGGTCGGCCTCGTCGACCAGGACGGCAACCTCGGCGGTTGTCATCATGGCCGACACCTCGGGCAACCACGCACGCCGCGACTGCTTGCCGGACTCACGGGCTGTGGCACGCCACTTCGCCAGGGACTTGTCTGCCCGCTCGCCACGCCAGACACCGACGGACCGGGCAGCGGCCCATGGGACGATCCGGTCCACGCCGACCTCGGTGAGCACCTCGACCGCGAGCTCACCGCGGTCGCCCTTGGGGATCGCCTGGACCACGGTGACGTGCAGAGCGGGCGCCGGTGTGACGGTGACCGTGGAGACCGACGCGGACAGCGACTTCTTGGTGGTGCCGGTCACCGTGCAGGTCGCAGCAGTTCCCGACCCATCGACCAGCACGATCGCCTCGCCGACCCGGATCCGTCGTACCACAACCGCATGCCGCGCCTCGTCGCCCTCGACGACCACCATGTCCCCCTCGGCGACCCCGGTCACGGGACCCAGGAAGACCGCCAGCGTCATCGCGGGTTGAAGGCGTCCTTGAGCCGCCCGAACACCGACTTCTGCGGCGAGTGGATGTGCCCGTCGGGCGACTCCTCGTGCCGCAGCTTGGCCAGCTCACGCAGGAGATCCTGCTGCTGGTCGTCGAGTCGACCCGGGGTCTCGACGTCGACGGTGACGACCACGTCACCGCGGACCTGCGACCGGAGATGGGGTACGCCGCGCCCGCGCAGCGTGGTCTCCGTGCCCGACTGGGTGCCCGGACCGATCTCGAGCTCGACCCAGAGCTCCATGTCGGAGTCGGCCTCGGCCACGTCGGCCTCGAGCAGGGGCAGCTGGATCGTCGTGCCGAGCGCGGCGGCGGTCATCGGCACCGTCACGTGGCAGCGCAGATCGGTGCCGTCGCGGGCGAAGACCGGGTGCGCGGCGACGTGGATCTCCACGTAGAGGTCCCCGGCCGGGCCGCCACCGGGACCGACCTCGCCCTCTTGAGCGAGCTGGACGCGGGTGCCGGTGTCGACACCTGGCGGGATCTTCACCGTGATCGAGCGACGCGAACGCACGCGTCCGTCGCCGGAGCACTCGCGGCACGGCTCGGGGATGATCTCGCCGAAGCCGCGGCATGCCGCACAGGGACGCACGGTGCGGATCTCGCCGAGGAACGAACGCTGCACCTGCTGCACCTCGCCACGTCCGTGGCAGGTCTCGCAGGTCACCGGGCGCGACCCGACGGCCGCGCCGCTTCCCTGGCAAACGGTGCACAGGACCGCGGTGTCGACCTTGAGCTCGCGGGTGAGGCCGAACGCGGCCTCGGCGAGCTCGATCTCGATCCGCACGAGCGCGTCCTGGCCACGGCGCATGCGCGGGCGCGCTCCGCGGCCCTGGCCACCACCACCACCACCACCGGCCTGGCCGCCGAAGAAGGCGTCCATGATGTCGGTGAACGAGAAGCCCGCGCCCTGACCGGCTCCGCCGCCGCCGCGTCCGAACGGGTCTCCGCCGAGGTCGTACATCCGGCGCTTCTCGGGATCCGAGAGCACCTCATAGGCCGCCGAGACCTCCTTGAAACGCTCCTGGGTCGCAGGGTCGGGGTTGACGTCGGGGTGGAGCTGACGGGCAAGACGGCGATAGGCCTTCTTGATCTCGCCGGTCTCGGCGTCGCGGGAGACGCCGAGGATCTCGTAGGGGTCCTGGCTCACGTTGTTGCCTAACTGATGTCGAGAGTCGGCTGGGGATCATGCGGGGTTCAGGGGGAAATCAGGCTTGGTCGAGGATGGTGGAGACATAGCGGGCGACCGCGCGGACGGCGGCCATCGAGCCCGGGTAGTCCATGCGGGTGGGGCCCACGATGCCAAGCGAGCCCACGGCCTCCTCCCCAGGGCCGTAGCCGGTGGCGACCACTGAGGTGGTGGCCAGCTCGGTGTAGGGGCCCTCGGAGCCGATCCGCACGGTGATCGAGTCGGAGGATGTCGCCTCGCCGAGTAGCTTGAGGAGTACGACGTGCTCCTCGAGCGCCTCGAGCATCGGCTTGATCGACTGGTCGAACCCATCGCCGAAGCGGGCGAGGTTGGCGGTGCCGCCGACGACCACACGCTCGGTCTGGCGCTCGTTGGACATCGCCTCGACCAGCGCGGTCGCGATCACGGCGACGTGCGTGCGGTCCACGTGGTCGGTCTGCTCGGTCAGTGCACCCAGCGCATTGGCGGCCACCGTGATCTGCTCGCCGACAGCCGCGTGCTGGATGCGCGAGCGAAGGACCGCCAGGGACTCGGGCTCGAGCTCGACGGGCAGCTCGATCACGCGCTGCTCGACCCGACCTGTGGAGAGGATCAGCACGATCAGCAGCCGCGTCTGGCTGAGCGAGACCAGCTCGATGTGCCGGACACTGGAGCGGGCGAGCGAGGGGTACTGCACGATCGCGATCTGCTGGGTCAGCTGCGCGAGCACTCGCACCGAGCGCTGGATCACGTCGTCGAGGTCGTTCGCTCCCTCGAGGAAGGTGGAGATGGCTCGGCGCTCGGCCGCCGTCATCGGCTTGATCTCGGTCAGCCGGTCGACGAAGAAGCGGTAGCCCTTGTCGGTGGGGATCCGGCCGGCGCTGGTGTGCGGCTGTGCGATCAGCCCTTCCTCCTCGAGCGCGGCCATGTCGTTGCGCACCGTCGCCGGCGAGACCCCGAGACGGTGCCGCTCGACCAGCGCCTTGCTGCCGACCGGCTCTCGGGTCGAGACATAGTCCTCCACGATGGCTCGGAGCACAGCGAGCCTGCGGTCCTCCTGCATCTCGCCTCCTCACGATCCTTCGTTGCCCGGACGGGGGTTTGGCACTCGTCTGTCCAGACTGCCAATCCTACTAGGCGTGCGTAGGCTCGCGATCGTGTCGGAGTTCACAGAGGTCGGCGAGCGCCTGTGGGTCGCGCGTTACGAGTGGTGGGATGTGAACGTGTCCGTGATCGAGGGTGAGGCGGGCCTGCTCGTGGTCGACACCCATGCCTCGACCAAGGCAGCCAGTGAGGTCATCGCCGACCTGAGACGACTGTCCTCGCGACCGGTGATCGGGTTGGTCAACACCCACGACCACTTCGACCACACCTTCGGCAACAGCGCCTTCCGTGAGGCGTACGGCGAGGTGCCGATCACAGCCCACGAGTCGACCGCCAACACGACCATCTCCACCGGCAGGCAGACCCAGGAGACGATGACCGCACGCCGCGACGACCGCGCCGGCGAGGTGGCCGAGACACACCTCGTGGCGGCCGACCACTCGTTCTCCTCGGTCACCGCGATCGACCTCGGCGACCGGTCGGTCGAGCTGGTGCATCCCGGACGCGGCCACACCGCCGGCGACCTCGTCGTACGCGTCGATGACGCGGACGTGCTGCTGGCCGGGGACCTGGTCGAGGAGTCGGGGATGCCGGCGTACGGCGTGGACTGCTTCCCGATGGAGTGGCCGCTCTCGCTCGACCTGGCCCTGCAGCTGATCGGGCCCGACACCGTGGTCGTGCCCGGTCATGGTGCGCCGGTCGATCGCGACTTCGTGATGGAGCAACGGTCCTCGATCGGTGTCGTGGCCGAGACGATCCGCGACCTGGCCGGTCGCGGAGTTCCGCTGAGCCAGGCACTCGACGCGACGCAGTGGCCCTACCCGAGCGAAGGCCTGGGTGAGGCAGTACGCCGCGCCTACGAGCAGCTCCCGCGCGACGCGAAGCGGCTGCCGCTGCTCTAGGTGCACGGTCCAGCCGAGGTTCATGTGCACGTCGATCGCCGACTGCATCACATAGGGCGCCTCGACCAGCCACTTGCCACCGCCCGAGGGCACCAGGATCCCGAGGATCGCGGTGTAGATCGCGATCACGACGGGAAAGCCACCGCTGCCGCCGAGGTCGGTGAACAGGTTGGCCAGGTGCTCCGAGACGGACAGGCCACCGCGGCCGACCGCTCCGGTCACCACGGCCGCGATCGCGGCGTACAGCGGGTACTGAACCAGCACACCGGCCGCCATCGTCAGCGACTGCCAGCTGAGGACGGTGTCGCCGAAGTCGAGGACTCCGGTGCTCTTGAGTAGGTCTGGCGGGAGGGACTCGGGCGTGGCCTGGAGCTGGGCGGCATAGGAGGAGAGTCCGAGCGCCCAGACAGCTCCGAGGCCCATGTACGCCGCGGCATCGATCGCGCGGTAGTCCACGGTCCACCCGGCAATGCGCTGGGCGAACCGGGCGAGGCCGCGATCCTGGA
>JBDSXU010000296.1:0-4956 GCA_039926005.1 Marmoricola sp. | reverse complement strand
GATCATCGGGCTCGACACAACCAAGCGAGGAGAATGACATGGCAAAGACCCAGTCCAAGATCATCACCGAGACCGTGAAGCCCCTGTACGCCGTGGCCGGCGCCACCGAGGTTGCCTACGAGTTCGCACGTGGCTACGCCGTCGAGGTGCAGAAGACCGCAGCCGAGCGCTTCGACGACGTCCAGAAGAGTGTCAGCAAGCTCGAGCGTGAGCCCAAGGCCCTGCAGAACCAGGCCCTCTCTGCCGTCAACGCCCGCGTTGCCGAGCTGCAGAAGGACGCAAAGGACGCGCAGGCCAAGTTCGAGGCCCGAGTCGCCGAGCTCCAGAAGGAAGCGCGTGCGCTTCCCAAGAAGGTCCAGAACGAGATCGACGACGCCGTCACCGAGCTCGCCAAGACCTACGCCGACCTCGTCGAGCGCGGCGAGAAGATCGTCGCCGCCATCCGCAAGGACGGCGTAAAGGCCGTCACCGCGGTGCGCAAGGCTCCGTCGAAGTCGACCATCGTGCGTCGCGAGAAGGCCAAGGTTGCCGCTGACAAGCCCAAGAACAGCAGCCGCCCGGTGAAGAAGTCGGCCACCAAGAAGGCGGTTGCCAAGAAGACCCCGGCCAAGACGGCCGCCGAGACGGTCACCGAGACGGTCACCGCCACCAAGACGGCTGCCAAGTCGACCGCCAACAAGGCCGCGAACACGGTCGCTTCGGCTACCGACTGACACGGACACTCGGCACCGACGGGTGCTGAGCAGCTTGCCTCTGGTGATTCCTCCCTTCGCCTGAGGTGAGCCGACGGGCCCCCGGATTTCGATCCGGGGGCTCGTTGCTGTGTGTTCGGGCGCCTCACGATGGCCTGTTTCAGCCAGGTGCCCGATATCCTTTGGCGGTGCACGTATTCGAGGTCGAGTCCACAGTCATGCTCGTGGCGTTCCTGGCCCTGCTCGCCGTGAAGATCTGGGCGTTCGTCGATGCGCTGACCCGCCCGGCTGCGGCGTACGTCGCAGCCGAGAAGCTCACCAAGCAGGCGTGGTTGCTGATTCTCGGGCTGGTCGTCGCCACCTCGATGTTGTGGCGGTCGCCGCTCGGTCTGTTCTCGATCATCGGCACGGTTGCTGCGTTCGTCTATCTCCTCGACGCGAAGCCTGCGCTCGCCTCGATCACCCGCCGCCGCTGACCCGTCACTGACCCGCCTGGCTCTCGCACTGCCGGGCGCCTGGACGCCGGACCGGTCAACGCGTCCCGTCGTGCTGCTCACGGACCACGTCGATCGCCGTCTCGGTCAGGCTGCCACCGCGCTCGGCCGCGAGCCGGCGCAGCTCCTCGTAGGCCTGCGCCATGTCTATGTTGCTGACGTAGGCCAACACACCCTTCGCCTGTTCGACCTGGGCCCGGGCCATGATCGCGTGGTGGACGCGTGCCGCAATCTGGTCGGAGGGGATTTCGATCGACTGCACCACGACCAGGGTGGCCACGTCGGCAAAGGCCTGGGCGAGCGTCGTGATCTCGTCGTCGATGTCAGCCGGGGACTGCCGGAAGATGTTCAGTCCGCCCAGTACACGGCCGCGCCAGCGCATCGGGTGGGCGTCCACGCGCGCGAAGCCCGCCTCGGAAATGGCCCGGCCGACGTCGCCCCATCGGTGGATGAGCTCGAGCGCACCCACCGCGGTGACACTTTCACCGGACCTGATCGAGTCGACACAGGGCCCGGTCGAGCCCTGGATCTGCAGCAGCTCGAGCTCGGAGGCGCCGTGGGAGCTCGAGCTGAGCAATGACAGCTCGTCGGTGGCATCCACGACCAGAATCCCCACAGCCTCGGCGCCGACCAGCTCGGCACAGTCCGCGAGCAGCTGGGCGAGTACGTCGGTGACATTGTGTTCGCCGACCATGGCAGCCGCCGCATCACCGAATGCCTTGGCAGTGGTTCTGGTGCCGGTCATGGATCGTCTCCCTGTCTGTCGGTGCCGAAGTCGAGGTCGCGCACGAGAATCGCGCGACCCACTTCGGCCACCGTCGTGCCGTGGGCGAAGGCGTGCGCGCGTAACAGTGCGAGTGCATCGGGCGGTGCGATCTTGAGCTGCGCCACCACCATGCCAGTTGCCTGGGACACCTGGTCACGGGCTCCCCACAACAGGTCCGAGTCCTCTCCGGAGTCGATCCCACCGAGCACCGCGACTCCGATGGCGTCGGCGAGGAACTGGGCGTCCTCACAGCTGCGAGCGAGGCCGCGCTCGTGCGTCTGGTAGGCGCTGAGTACGCCCAGCACCTCGGAGTCGGGCCGCATCGGGAAGGCATGCAGCAGCATTGGCCGGTCCTCGCGATCGAGCACCTCGGAGAGCATCGGCCACCGGGACACCTGCTCGGTGTGCGACAACCCGCACACCGGCGTACGGGTCCGGAACGCGTCCAGGCTCGGCCCCTCGCGCAACACGTCCTGGCTGTCCTCGGCCCGGTCTGCGAGGGTGTCGGTCGCGCACAGCGTCGCCCTGTCCGGGGCGTTGAAACCGATGGTGATGGCCGCGCCCTGCGCTGCCACCATCTCGGTGAACGCGATGCACAGACGCAGCGGCAAGGGTGACCGCGGGGCAGTTGCAGCGAGGACCCGGGTGAGCTGCCCGAGAAGGACCGGTCGCTCCTCCATCCGGTCCACCTCCCTGGCCGACAGGGAGCCGCGCTCCCCTGGTCGTGCGCCGAGGGTCCTGGTCCGAGTCCAACTCCGGCCCTTCGAGGCTACCAGCGGGGGGCCGGCCGATCTGGCCGTCTAAGGCGCTGAGCTGACCTTGTCGCCCCAGGTGGCACGGGCGCCGGAGTCCCCGACACGGAAGACCTGCACGCCGGAGGCGATGGCCGCGACGATCGACAGCACCGCGACCGCGGTCGTCAGGCCGCGCTTCGTGCCGAAACGGTCGAGCACCACGAGGACGACGACGAGGACCATTAACGGCAGCGCGAACCAGATGAGCTGGTTGCCGAGCTGGGCGTGCTTGCCCGGGTCGCCGACCCGCCTCTCGAACTCCTCGCCGCTCGACGTGGCCACCGGGACCAGGGCCGTCGCGATCGCCGTGACGATGACAACCAGTGGGCCGTACTTCGCGCGCCACACGGGGCGTGCGGCGATGGCGATCGTGCCGAGGATCGCCAGCGGCAGCAGCACGACGACGGCATGGACCACCAGCGGGTGGACCGGTAGACCGTTGAAGGTGTTGAGCATCAGGGCGTCTCCTAGAGGTCTGGGTGTGCGATTTCAGGCGAGCAGGGTGACCTTGTCACCGCACGCCTGATCGCAGCCTGACTGTGGTCGTCGGTTTGTGTCGCGCTACCTACAGACGGGCTTGTGCGGCCAATAGTTCACCGCGACCGTCGCGTTCCTCGGGCTGTGCCGACGGATCAGTCCCTGAGCAGGGACCAGCCGGGGAGGTCGCCGGCCTGTACGACGTGCTCGGCCACCTCGCGCAGCTTGATGTTCCGGTGGCTGGAGTAGCGGCGCAGCACGTCGAAGGCCTGCTCCATGTCGATCCCGTAGTTGTGCATCAGGATTCCCTGCGCGACGCCGATCAGGTGCCGGCTCTGCACGGCTGTCTGCAGGCCCTTGATCAGGAGTGCGGAGTTCATCGCGTTGGTGGCATGTAGGGCGTAGATCGCCGCGAGATCTACGTCTTCGGTGCTGAACCCGTGCACCTTCTCGGCGTACAGGTTCAGGGCGCCGACGGTGTTGGTGGTGGTCGAGAGGCGGATGCACAGCACGGACCCGATGCCCTGTGTGGCGACCTGCGGCGACCAGCGTGGCCAGCGGGTCTCGGCGGCGGTGTCGTCGATCAGGTAGGAGTTGCTCGCCCAGACCGTGTCGAGGCAGGGGCCTTCCTCGAGGTCGTACTGGAGCTCGTCACACTTCTCCGCCAAGGCCGAGGTCGACGCGACAGGCTCAACGCGCTGGTGCCGCCGTACGGAAATGGTGCAGTGGTCGCACCCGGGCACGATCTGCACGGCGCGCTCGGCGATCCGCTGCATCATCGGGATCTCGGCCTGCTCCTCCATGAGGTCACGGCTGACGCGAGCGAAGAAGGCAGCGGCCGCCTTGGCATCCATCGGCTCGCGACCGTTGCCCGGACCCGGAGCTCGAGCCTGGTTCTGTGGTGCGTCCGGGTCCTGCCGAGTCATGTGCGCAATCTACTCGCAGGGGGTGCTGGTTTCACCGGCCGACCGGGGAATCCGGTCGTTGTCCACCGAAACTTCGGCCCACAACGTCAGGGATCCCTCTTCAACCCTGTCCGAATCGTCCCTCAGACTTCTCGACAGGCGACTGGAGCCGGGCGCTCGCGGAGCCGTTCTGAGCGTCCATCGCAGAGCGACGGTCTTGTCGTGGGGCCGAGGCTGCGAGAAGTTGGGGGCATGAGGTGCCATTTCATCCCCAGCTATCTGCTCGACCACCTGGCCCGTGCCACGGACCCCGCCCTGGCCGAGTGTGGCCGCCGGACCGCGGCCATCGACGAACAGGTCCGGTCGAGACCCACCGCGATCGCGCCGGCGGCAGCCGGAGACTCTGCCTGGGAGATTCACGACGCCGACAACGGCACCACCCTGCCCGGCAAGCTCATCCGCACCGCGGGGGAACCCGAGGTCGATGACGTGACCGTCAACGAGGCGGCGACGGGGATCACCGAGTCGCTGGCCCTTTTCACAGATCTCGGGCGATCCTCCTTCGACGACCGCGGCGCGACCGTCGTGGCGACGGTGCACTACGAGAGGAACTACGACAACGCCTTCTGGGACGGCACCCAGCTTGTCTTCGGTGACGGCGACGGCACTGTCTTCGACCGGTTCACCAAGCCCATCGACGTGCTCGGCCACGAGCTCTCCCACGCGGTCACCCAGTACACCGCCGACCTCGTCTACCAGGGCCAGTCCGGCGCGCTCAACGAGTCGATGTCGGACGTCTTCGGCGCCTGCATCAAGCAGCGTCACCTC
>JBDSXU010000295.1:0-2815 GCA_039926005.1 Marmoricola sp. | reverse complement strand
AGGGCTGCCTGCCAGTGCCGGCGTGGTAGACGTGGGGAAGATCTCCGGAGCTGGCGCGGGAGCCTGGGCAGTGCGCCGCTCCTGCACAGCTGGTACATCGGCTTCAACGTTCGCGAAGGTCGTCTCGATGTCGGTGACGTGCATCTCGCTCCGCTGAGGCAGCACCCGTTCGACGAGCGGCACGAAGCCGACCATGGCCGATGCCGCCCATCGTGGCGCCGCGATCGGCTACTACCGGGCGCTCACCTCATCGACGGCGCCGGCCACTTCGTGCAGCTCGAGCAGCCCGAGGTCGTCAACGAGCTCGTACGTCGCTTCCTCGCTCGTTAGGTCAGGACGCCGGAGGGCGCGCGAAGAAGTTCAACGCCGTGAAGGAGAGCACGACATCGTCGTCCTGGTTGAGCACCTCGACGTCCGTGTGCGCCAGTCCGCGGTCCGGCTTCGAACGTGACAGCCGAGCCTTCGCAACCGTGACCGGACCCTGAGCTCGTGGCCCGGGCGCACCGGCCGGGTGAAGGGCACCTGGTCGAGGCCGGGCGAGGCGAGGCTCGCCACCGCGAGATGCATTGGTCCACGGAGAGCCGCATGGTCGCGGCCATCGTCTGCATGCCGCTCGCGATCAGCCCACCGAATGGCCCTGAAACCGACCACCCCGTGTCGGTGTGGATGGCCAGAGGGTCGTAGGTCTTCGCGAAGAGGACGATCTCGTCCTCGGTGAGGCTGACGTGGCCGGACTCGTACGTCGAGCCGGATACCTAGTCCTCGAACCAGCGGTCCTCGACCGGCGAGGGGAGGTCGGAGCCGCTCAGCAGATGGGTCACTGGGTTCCTCCGTTCGTCGACTCGGCGATGCGCTTGATCGCGGCGAGCGTCTTCGGGATGCCGGTCAGGGCCGCCTCGGTGCGGTTGTCCACCTCGGCCTTGGCGCGGTCGCCGTACCTCTCCGCGAACACCTCGAGACCATGGGGCAGCAGATGCCACGTCTCGGTAAGGACGGTCCCTTCCTCTGCGGGGGCGAGGTGGAAGCCCCAGGTAACCATGTCGCCGCCGACGGTCCAGGCGAACTCGCGTCCACGCTCCGCTGCCACCACCCGCGACCGGGTCTCCCAGGTCCGCTGCGGCGTCTCGTTGTGGCCGGTGAACCAGGCGCCGACCTGTCCCGCCTCGGCCTCGTCGTCCCACCAGCACCCGGTGCAGATGGGGCTCCACTCGCCGGTGCGCGTGACGTCGGAAACCAGGTCGTAGACCGCCTCCGCCGCTGCGTTCACGAGGACTGAGTCCTGATGCGTGAGGCGGTCGTCGTCGCTCATGGCCCAAGCCTCACAGATGGGCGCGCGGCGCCGTCAGTTGGCTTACCAGGTTTCGACAGGCTCAACCGGCGCGGAAACCACGCCTGTCACATCCCGACTGCCCCTTACGTCAACAGGACGTGACGCGAGAGGATCACCGACATGTTGATGCGAGGCGACTACCCGACCGAGTACGTCGACGCGGTCCGCGCCATGGTGGCGGCCAACGTGGCGTCGTACACCGCGCTGGGCCTGCCCGAGGGGAACGACTTCGAGCGTGGCTACGTCCACCAGCTGCTGCTCGCGCTGGACTCCTACTTCACCCACCGGGGCCGCGGCCAGGAGGGCAAGGACGGCAACCCCCTCAACGAGGTCCGGATGATCACGGACTCGCTGCAGGGCGACGACGCGCACGGCGCGATCGTGCCTCTACTGGCGCCGAACTCAACCATCAAGTACAAGCCCGAGAACTCGGTCCTCGGGCTCGCGACCGGTGACCCGCTCGACCTGAGCGTGGCGGAGTACGAGAAGCTCGCCGTTGCCTTCCTCGACGAGCTGGAGAAGAAGTTCCCGCCGAGGTAGTGCGTTGCTCAGCCACCGACGAGTTGCTGCTTGATCTCGGACTTGAGCACCTTGCCCACCTTGGAACGAGGCAGGTCGTCCCCGACCTCGACAGCTCGGCAGCGATCTCCCCGGTCGTGAACATCTGCGCGATGCCAGGTGAGAGGAGCCGGCCCGCCGAGGCGAAGTCTGCGCCGTGCTGCTCGTCACAGGTGATCAGCCAGTCCTTCTCGCCCGTGGTGTCGATGTAGCGCACGCCGGCGTCGAGGCCGCCTCGACCACCTCCGGTCCGTAGCGGCTGAACGGGCCGACGGTGTCGCACACGACCGACGCACCCTTGAAGAGCCCGGTCAGCGACTCCACGTCGTGGGTCACCTCGGCGACCTCGTATTGCGCCGTCTCGATGCCGGGCTTCTCGCTCATGGCGCTCACATCCCCATCCCGCCGTCGACCGGGAGGCCGACGCCGTTGACGAAGCGGGAAGCGGGAAGACCACGCCGTCGGCCATCTCGTTCGTCAGACCCGCACCCATCGCGGTGAGGACCAGACCCGGGTAGATGCAGTTGACGCGTACGCCGTAGCGAGCTTGCCGGCCTCCATCGCGGCGACTCGGGTGAGCCGGTCGACCGCCGACTCGGTGGCCGGAGTAGATCGAGATGCCCGGGAAGGCGATGGTGGCGGCGACCGAGGAGATGTCGACGATGCTGCCGCACTTGTCGCGCGCGGGGTCATCGGGGCGCTCACCGGCCCCCGGGGCGACATTTGCATGTCCGGCTGCGAGGTGCGAGCGACGTGCAGTCGGACGCACGGCGCACCCCCTACTTCGCAGTCAGCGCCCGCTGAACCAGCGCTCGCGCCTCATCCACGGCCGTCGCATACCCCTCGAGGTCGCCGGCCTTCAGCGCCTTGTCGGCCTCTGCGAACTTCGTGTCGGCCTGCTGGAGCAGCTTGAGTGCGGCCACCGGC
>JBDSXU010000294.1:0-4692 GCA_039926005.1 Marmoricola sp. | reverse complement strand
TCGAGCCACGTCCTCGCCCTCGGGCGTGAGCTCGAGCTCGGTGTGCGAGGTGTGCAGGCCGTCACGGCTCCACTCGGTCTCACCGTGGCGGATCACCCAGAGCTCGTCGTCCTGCTCGTGCCGGCTCATCGAGTCACTCGGCCTTCGGGCCCGGCCAGTTCTTGTCGGGTTGCGGCACCGGTCGGCCGGGTTGCTCGCCGCCGCGCTCGGTGAGGTAGCTGTTCTTGGGCACCATCACCTTGCGGCGGAAGATGCACACGATCTTGCCGTTCTGGTTGTAGCCGACGGTCTCGACGTGCACGACGCCGCGATCGTCCTTGCTCTTGCTCTCCCACTTGTCGAGCACGGTCGTCTCGCCGTACAGCGTGTCCCCGTGGAACGTCGGCGCGACGTGGCGCAGGGACTCGATCTCGAGGTTGGCGATCGCCTTGCCGGAGACGTCCGGAACGCTCATGCCGAGCAGGATGGAGTAGACATAGTTGCCGACCACCACGTTCTTGGCGAACTGGGTGGTCTTCTCCGCGTAGTTCGAGTCGAGGTGCAGCGGGTGGTGGTTCATCGTCAGCAAGCAGAACATGTGGTCGTCGAACTCGGTGACCGTCTTGCCGGGCCAGTGCTTGTAGGTCGCACCGACCTCGAACTCCTCGTAGCTGCGACCGAACTGCATCTCGCGGGCTCCTTCGTTCTCGTGTTTCGATGGGTGCGGGCGAGTCTGCCACGCGGTGCCGTGCCGACCGACGCGCGGGCTGCCCGCGAGATAGGTTGGCCAGCAGTTCGGGGGACGCGCCAGCAGAGGAGCTTGTGGACCATGGGGGTACCCACGCGGGTGACCGATGTCGGCATCTTCCTCGTCGACGCGCCGGACACTCCCGTGGACGTGCGGTTCGAGGGCGACCGGCTGTGGTCCTTCAACCCGGCCCGTGACGGCAACCCCGAGGGGCCCGAGCTGCTGGTCACCTGGCCGACCGCGATCAAGGAGCGCCTCGACGGGATCGCCCAGGTGACGGTGGAGCCCCACGAGGGCAACGACACCTGGTTCGACGACGAGGTCGCCTTCGGCACCTCGACGGAGTCGCTCGCCTTCGTCGACAACTTGGGCCACCCCCTCACCCTCGACAAGGGTGGTCGGCTGCAACGCACCTTCGACCGGATGGACGCCGCCTCGCTCACCGAGCTCACCACGGCCTCGCGTCGCGTGCTCGACGACCTCGTCGAGAAGTGCGGCCTCGACGCCTACCTCTCCTACGGCGGGCTTCTCGGGGCGGTCCGCACCGGCAAGATGATCGGTCACGACTCAGATGTCGACCTCGCCTGGCTCAGCGCCGAGACGCACCCGTTCGACATCATCAGGGAGAGCCGCCGCGCCGAGAAGCAGATGCGCGACCTGGGCTGGCGGGTCGTCCGGATGTCCGCGGCCAACTTCAAGGTGTGGGCGCCGCTGCCCAACGGCAAGCGCGCGGGTGTCGACGTGTTCGGCTCGTTCCACATCGGCGAGCACTTCCACCTCACCGGGTCCCTTCGCGGGAAGCTGGCGAGGGAGCAGATCCTGCCCTTCGGCCAGATCGAGCTCGAGGGCGTGGAGTTCCCTGCGCCGCGCGACCTCGACGGGTTTCTGACCTACACCTACGGCCCCGGATGGCGGGTACCGGACCCGGCCTTCCACTTCGACCACCCCGAGGAGAACAAGCAGATCATGTCCCACTGGTGGCGGGGCAGCAGGTCACGGCTGTGGCACTGGTCTGAGTTCTACACCTCGGGACCGGTCAAGGACGTGCCCACCGGCCCGTCCGCGTTCGCCGAATGGGTCGCGGGACGGATCGCACGCGAGTCACGGATCGTCGAGCTCGGTTCCGGAACGGGACGCGATGCGGTTTGGCTGGCCAAGCAGGGGTTCGCGGTGACGGCGAGCGACTACTCCGGGGCGGCTCGCAGGATCACCGCCCGCCGTGCCCGGAAAGCGCGCGTCAAGGTTCCGGTCAAGGGCTTCAACCTCGAGGCGCCGTACAACTACCTCACCGCGGCCGCCAAGCTCGCTCACGAGCCCGGCGTCAAGCACGTCTACGCCCGCGGCATGATCGACGCGCTCGCACCCTCGGGACGCGACGGTCTGTGGCGGTTCAGCTCGATGGTCGGTCGCTCCGGGGGGCACACGTTTCTCGAGTTCCGCACGCGCAAGAGCCGCGGCGAGCGCAAGTTCTTCGCCGCCCACCCCCGGACCCATGCCCGCGTCAACGTCATCGAGGCCGAGATCGCGGCCGCCGGTGGGATGATCGTCGAGAAGGTCGTCGGTCGTGACCTCGCCCCCCTGGGCTCGGAGAATCCACACATGTGTCGGATGGAAGTGAGTTGGAGATGAGGAAGAAGCTCAAACGCCTCCTCGGTGCTGTCAGCTCGGTCGAGCAGCTGCGCCGCGACGTGGACCAGCTCCAGGTCGCGATGGAGGAGTCCCGTCGACTCAACGAGCGTCTCTCCGACGTCCTCGACGTGATGGTCGAGCTGCTCGTGCCTGCCGTCGACCGCGACGAAGAGCGTCTCGCGGAGTCTCTGAAGCGGCTCTAGCTGGCTCTGGCTAGGAGCCGCCGCCACCGGCCTTGCGTCGGTGCATCTTCGGGCCGGTGCCGCCGGCCACCTCGGACCCGTGGGCCTTCTCCTTGGACGGGGCGTCCTTGGGTACGCCACGGTCGTTGCCCTGCTTGCGGTCGAGCGCCTCACGCATCTTGGCCTTGATGTCCTCGTTGCCGTTCGACTCAGCCATGTGTTCCTCCTGCAGTTGCCGTCCCGGACGTGCCTACCTTCGCACGGAGGTCCTACCCGGTCGAGCAGATTGGGGCTCCCAGATGACCGGAAGGCCGGCGAACCCGGGCCGTGCCTGGTGACGAGAGCCAGCCGCCCGGGATAGTCCGAGACGTTTCGGTTGTCCTTTGACCGAATTGACGACGGGAGCGTCACGGACTATCCCGATCACAACGGAAACGTCTCGGACTATCCCGCCCGTCCGTCGCTCGCGCCTACCTCACCATCACGGCAAGCCCGGATCAGGGCTGGTACGGCGGCGCCACGCCCCATCCCCATCGGGGGACGGGTGCATGTGGCACTGGCTCCGCATCAGGTGCGGAGTTCTCGACCGCGAGCCGGGTGCCCCACTCGGCGTACCCCATCAGCGCGGCCCGCGACTCCGGGTCGTCGGGCAGGCCCGCGGTGTCCGCTGCGGCGCTGAGCAGCGTCACGAAGCGCAGCCGCTGCTCGGCGGTGATCGCGAGACCGCGGTGCATCGCGAGCATGTGCTCGTATCCGCCGTGCACCTCGGAGTAGACGGCCGGACCGCCCATCACCTCGGCCCACCACGCCGTGACGTGCTCGCGGTGCTCCACGGTGACGACGCCACCGAACACGGGGCCGAGCAACGCGTCGCGCTCCACCTCGTCGTAGAAGGCATCGAGCCACCGACCGATGGCCTCGGTGCCCCCGATCCACTCGTGGATGCTCGGCGTCTCGCTCATGGGTCGAGCCTAGCGAAGCTAGTGCTCTGGGGATGGCCGCGTCATACGACCTGGCTGCCGCGGCGAGGCTTTTCGGTGGCACGTGGGAGCTCGAGCACGGGACGCGGGCGTTCCTCGAGCTCGCCGAGCGCGAACCGAAGTTGTCCGCGAGCGGCTCGGTCACCGAAGGCGCTCACCTCTTGAGCTTGTAGTCCTTGAGCAGGCTGCGACCGATGATCATCTTCTGGATGTCGGCGGTGCCCTCACCGATCAGCATGAACGCGGCCTCGCGGTAGAGGCGCTCGATCTCGTACTCCTTGGAGTAGCCGTAGCCGCCGTGGATCCGGAAGGACGCCTCGACGACCTCGTTGCAGAACTCGGCCGCGATGTACTTCGCCATCCCGGCCTCGACGTCGTTGCGCTCGCCGCGGTCCTTCATCCGCGCGGCGCGGACCATCATCGCGTGGGCGGTCTCGACCTTCGTCGCCATCTCGGCGAGACGGAACAGGATCGCCTGGTGCTCGGCGATCGGCTTGCCGAAGGCCTCGCGCTGCTGGGCGTAGGAGATGCCCAGCTCGAAGGCCCGGTTCGCGATCCCGCACGCACGCGCGGCGACGTTGACGCGGCCGACCTCGACCCCGTCCATCATCTGGTAGAAACCCTGGCCAGGAGCGTCACCGAGGATCTGGCCGGCGGCGATCTCGTGACCCTCGAGGATCAGCTCGGTGGTCTCGACGCCCTTGTAGCCCATCTTGTCGAGCTTGCCGGGCACGGTGACGCCCTGTGCGGTCTCCCCGAAGCCCGGCTCCTTCTCGACCAGGAACGTCGTCATGTTCTTGTAGACCGAGTCCGAGCCCTCGTCGGTCTGCACCAGGAGCGCTACCAGGTTGGACGTGCCACCGTTGGTCAGCCACATCTTCTGCCCGGTGATCTTGTAGCTGCCGTCCTCGGCCTTGACAGCCTTGGTCTTGATCGCGGAGACATCCGAGCCGAGCGCGGGCTCCGACATCGAGAACGAGCCGCGGACCTCCCCGGTCGCCATCTTCGGGAGGTACTTCTGCTTCTGCTCATCCGTGCCGTGCTGCATCAGCAGGTAGGCCACGATGAAGTGGGTGTTGATCACCCCCGAGACACTCATCCAGCCACGGGCGATCTCCTCCACGCACAAGGCGTAGGTCAGGATCGACTCCCCCAGGCCACCGAACTCCTCGGG
>JBDSXU010000293.1:0-2926 GCA_039926005.1 Marmoricola sp. | reverse complement strand
CGACCAGGCCGTGCGGCCCGTCGGCTCGGATGTCGATTCGGAAGATCCCGTTGGTCGACTCACCGATCACGGCCTGCGTGGTGCGGCCCTTGCCGAGCCAGCCGCGCATCACCTTCCTGGCATCCGGTTCGTGGAGGTCGAGCACGTCGAGCAGCCGGCTCGCCCCGGGCAGCGCCGAGGACAGGTCCTCCGTCGAGACGTCCTTGATCGGGGCCAGCGCGCGGGCCAGCCGGTCGAGCCACAGGTCGCTCACGATGTCGGGGCGTACGGCGTCGATGTGGCGCTGCTCGTTGATCTCCAGGTTCAGCTGCCCGTCGACGTACGACGCGACGGTGCGGCACTCCTCCGGCAGCTCACGCACCGTGCGATCGAGGCAGATGAAGAAGATGCCCAGCCGCGGGCCTTCCTTGAGCAGGGACACCATGCCGGTGCTCATCCGGATCTCCCGCGCACCGTCGAGTACGACGATCCAACGGGTCAGCCCGCCGATCTCCTTCTCGCCCAGCTCCTTGCGGGCCTCCAGTTCGCCCATCAGTTCGGAGATCGCGGCCGACCTGGTGTCGTCGTCGGTGGCCAGGCGCACGGGCCGGGGGTGCCCGTCGTCGTTGCGCACATGTGGCAGCCACTTCACCCAGTCCCAGTCGGAGCTCGGCCCGCTGCCCAGCAGCACACTGACGACCGTGTCCGAAGGGCTGTGCAGCGCAGCGACCTGGGCGACCGCCCACATCGCGACTGCGCGGCACTCGGTGGCACTGCCCGCGAGTCCGACGACGCCGACCTCGCGCATCGGGATGGTGACGGGCACGTCCGGCGCGGTCCAGAGCAGCGGCCCCTCGTGCACCTCGCGCGTCGGGTCCTTGATGGTCACCTCGGAGGGGAGGTCGGTCGTGCCGATCCGCAGGTGCAGGAAGTCGCGGTCCCACGGCCGTCGTTCCCAGAGCCGGGCACGCGGACCGGTGGCGAAGAGCAGCACCGTCGCGGGATCCGGGAAGTTGCGCCGACGGGTGCCGCGCTCGCCGACCAGCGACTTGAGCGCAGCGTCCTCGGTGCGGACCCGGCGCTCCTGGTACTCCTTGACCTGCTCCACGTAACGCTTCTTCTGCTGGCGTCGAGAGCCGCTCTGGTTGGCCAGCATCATCATCGGCATGCCGGCCGCCATGAGCAGCGTGTAGTAGGAACCGGTGATCTTGTAGCTGACAGCGCTCATCACCACCGGCATCAGCAGCATCGCCAGGGGGAACGGCATCTTGTCCGGGCGGCGCGGCTCCTGCGGCAGGCTGAACTCGTTGGGCTGCGCGGCCGGGTGCAGCCGCGGCGGCCGGTTGTAGTCCATCGTCGGGCCGCTCGGGCTCGGGCTCAGCGACGCGTCGGGCTCCTGGATCGGCACCCGGTCCAGCAGCACCGGTCCGACCCCCAGGCTCTGGTCGGGCTCCCAGGGCGTCGGGCCGGTCAGCGGACGGCGGTCCAGGGTCACGAGGGGTGCGGCGGTGCCGGGGTCGACCCGCTCGCCGAGCTGGAACTCGAGCACCTTCTTGCTCCGCCGCAGTCGGCGCTTCTTGGTGCCCTCGGCTATCGAGCTGGCCTCGAGCACGATCGGCGCGGTGACCGGCTCGCGCCGCAGCGGGACCGCCATCTCCTGGTCGCCGATCGCCTCGTCGGGGGTGATCGTGACGGTTCCGTCGGTGGCGACGTCGAGGACCAGGACCTCCTCGACCACCTCGAGGCCGGGTTGGTCGGCGAGCTCGGGGATCCGGATCGTGCAGTGGCGACCGGGTCCCACTGTGGCCCGGCCGATGCCCAGTCGGTGCACGTGACCCGCGCCGGGACCCGAGGAGATGCGCACCTCGACCAGTCCCTGTGGCTCGCGCATCCGCTGGGAGGAGGGTTGCCCGAGCCCCAGGATGACGCCGTGCCGGATCGGGCTCTCGTCGATGCGCTGCTCGGCCTCGAGGAGTTCCTCGCCGAGGTAGAGGTCGACGGGCCCGGCGAGCGTGGGGACGCTGGCGGCTCCGGGCAGCGCCACCACGTTGGTCGGGAGGTTCTCCGAGGGGCTCCCGGTCAGCGCCGTCGCGAGGTCACACACGCGGGTCTCCGCCGAGTAGCTGAGCACGATGTCGTGCCGGGTGACGGAGCCAGACCCAGATCCGGGGGCCTCGATCGTCACGAGCAGGCGCATGCGGTCGCTTTCGGTAGCGGTGGGGTCGTCAGCACGAGGTTAAGGCCAACTTGGGGAACTGGTCTGCGGATCCAGATGTGGTGGTTAGAGTTGTTTGGTCTGGTTCCCTCAGGGAATGAAGGCGACAGGGGGCGGAACGACCGTGCCCGCACACCTAGACCTCGACCGCAACCTCGACCTCAACCTCGACCTCAACGGAGCCCCACGCAATGTCCCAGACGACCGACCAGGCCCGCGGCAGGGCCAACGGCTCCTCGCCCGGCAAGAGGAAGCCCCGGTCCTCCGGCACGCCCATCAGCTCCGCACCTCCCTCGCCGCCGAAGCGTCGGCGTCCGGCGCTCACTGCCCTGGCCGTCCTGCTGATCGTCGGTGGCGCGGCCCTGGCCGGACTGCTGGCGATCCGGATGGACTCGCGTGAGCCCGTCCTCGTGGTCAACGCCAAGGTGTCGACCGGCGAGCTGATCACTGGGGAGATGCTCAAGTCGATCAACGTCTCCGGGGACGGGCTGAACGCCATCCCCTACGCCCAGAGAAGCCAGATCATCGGCAAGCTCTACGCACGTCAGACCATCTACCCCGGCCAGCTGCTCCAGAAGGACCTGCTGCGCACGAACCCGCCGCTGGAGGTCCAGCAGGCGCAGGTCGGCATCCCCCTCACGTCGGGGAAGTTCCCGCCCGGGCTGCGCAGCGGTGACGCCGTACGCCTCGTCCGGATCGGCGACACGCAGGCACCTTCGCAGGCACTTTGCA
>JBDSXU010000292.1:0-5823 GCA_039926005.1 Marmoricola sp. | reverse complement strand
ATCCTCGCGAGCTCGTCCTGCTCCTCGGTGCGGGCGAAGTGCATCAGGAGCGGCCGGTCATGAACGACTCAGCAATGCGGCCTCGGTGATGGGCGGCGCCACCCCACGCCCCGACCAGCGCGCGCACGCGGTTGATCCACAGCCCGAGGTCGAACTCGGCGGTGTAACCGATGGCACCGTGCACCTGCAGCGCCACGCGCGAGGCGAGGTAGGCGGCGTCACCGGACGCGACCTTGGCACCCGACACGTCCCGGGAGGTGGTGGTCAAGCATGGTCGATCGGCTTCGAGACGTTCGTTCCTGGCTCCTGCAGGACCGCAAACAGTCGGCGTGTCGTGTCGAGGGAGAACCGTCGCGCGGTTGCGGGACGGGGCCCGGCGAGCGCGTCGAAACCACCACCACGAGGCAGGTAGATCCGATCAGCCACATCCGCCCTCCAACGCGAACGGCACCAGCGGTGGCACCGCGACTGTGGCCACCACCCCCTCGGCAACGGCCACGAGGTCCGGACCCTCGAGTGCGCTGGCCAGATAGGCCGCGGACTCGATCCACGGACCGACGGCGAGCTGATGCTCCTGCCGAGCGTGCCCTCCATCCGGTCCGACATGGTCCATACCGCCGTCGGGTTCGGCGCTATCAGTCTGGACGACGGTTCGATCGCGGAGGCACGCTATCGGGTGGGGCAGTCGAACGTGGGGAGACGACCATGACCAGTGACCCGCATAGTTCAACACTCACCTCGGACAGGGTCCTCGACGAGCTGGAGCTGCTCGCGACCGTGGAGCACGCAATGGTCGTTGAATACCTCACGGTGTCCTGTGCTCTGGGGCACGACCTCGAACCCGAGGAAGGCGGTGCCACCTCGCCGCAGGGGCGGGAGGCCGCTGGGGTGGCCTTCAACCTCGCCCAGAGCGAGATGTTCCACCTGTCCTCGATCAACCGGGTGCTCGTCGACGCGGGCCGGTCGGCGCAGCTCGGGCGGGCGTCGAAAATCTCGACCGGCTCCGGCGGTGACGTCCAGTTGGACCCGCCGACGGCGGATCAGCTCCGAGAGCTGATCAAGCGCGAGCAGTCGATCAGCAGTGCCGTCGACTGGCACTACGCGCAGCTGGCACCGGCCGTGACGACCAAGCCACTCTTCGAGGGTGCCCTGCTCGACTCCCTGCGTGGAGTCATCGTCGACTCCGGCAGCAGACACGGGCAGGGTTTCGCGGGCCTGCGGGACTCGCTCGGAGACCCCGTGCCCCCGGACTTCCTCAGGGTGCCGCGTCGAGCGACGAGCGACGCCTTCGAGCAGCGGTTGCTCGACGTCAGTGACCGCGTCTATGGACTGGTGACCTCCGCCCTCGCGCAGCGCTACGCCCAACAGGACTTCTTCGCCGGGGGTGCGTTTCGGGCCTTGGCCGTCTCGGCCATGGACGCCCTGGACGACAGCAACCGGGCGCTTGCCCAGCGCGGGCTGTTGCCACCGTTCACCCTCGCGTAGGGCCGGCTCAGAACGCCGTAGCCAGCACGTCGCTGAACATCGCGTGCTCGTCCGCGAGCTGGGGGTCGAGTCCCTTTGCGCGGAACCACGCGCAGACGTTGGCGCAGTCACGCAGGAGGAAGTCCATCCCCTGCGGGTTGCCGACCAGGTCCACGACCTGGGGCAGGTCGATGATCACGAGGCGTTCGCCGGCGGCAAGCAGGTTGTACGCCGACAGGTCGCCGTGCACGATCCCGTGCTGCGCCATCGTGGCCATCGCTTCGCGCAGTTGGTCGAAGTACGACGCGAGCAGGGCCGGGGACGGACGGGTCTGCGCCAGCCGCGGTGCGGTCTCGCCGTCGTCCTGAATCCACTCCATCAGCACCTCGGTGCCGTCGATCTGCACCGGGTAGGGAACCGGCAGGCCGAGTGACCAGCACAGCTTGAGCGACTCCCACTCGGCGTTGGCCCACTGTGCGGCGGCGACTGTGCGCCCGAACGCCGAGCCCTTCGCGGCAGCGCGAGCCTCACGGCTGTCGCGCCCGCGACGGCCCTGCGTGTAGGAGGCGTTGCGGTGGAAGTTGCGGTGGTCGGGGCTGCGGTAGCGCTTGGCCGCCATCACCACCGACGCTCCGCCGTCGACGGCACGCTCGAGCAGGAAGACGTCAGCCTCCTTGCCGGTCTTGAGGACACCGAGCTCGGTGTCGACGGCGGCCCGTGCGGTCACCACCCAGTCGGGCCGTGGTTCCGGGCCGCGGCAGAGCGGTTCCACCTCGAGCCAGGTGGACCAGCGTTGGTAGGTCTCGTCGAGGTCGTCGTAGGCCCGGAAATCGAAGACGAACGAGGGGTCGAGCGCGTCAGTGCAGGTGCGAAGGGGTTCCTGTGGAGAGGACAACGGTGCTCCGTGGGTGTGAGAGGCGGTCTGTGGACAGGCCGGTGACAGTCGTGGACATCTCGCATCTCCTCTCGAGCACGTGCCGGAGCACTGGTCGGTGGATCCAGCGTGGGCCGTCGTACGCCGTGGCGCAAGCGATTTTCCTCGCGCGGAATATTCGATGGACACTCGCCACGGCCGAGGTCACGCTGAAAGCCATGCAGGTCAGGGAGTACGACGGCGACGACGCCGGTCAGGTGGAGGCGGGCCGGCTCGTCATCAACGCCGCGCACGCCACCGACAGCCCGTGGATGCCGGAGCTGACCCGTCATCGCCGCGAGATGCAGGTGCGGTTCGGCTGGGACAAGAGCCCGATCCGGCACCTGGTCGCCTGGGGGGACGGCGAGCCTGTCGCAGTGGCCGAGGTCGAGATCGGCGAGTGGGACAACCGGGACCTCGCCTGGATGAACCTGATCGTCCATCCCGATCACCGTCGTCACGGCCACGGGACGGCCTTGCTGGAGCACCTCACCGGCATCGCGCGCACAGCGGGCTGCACCAAGATCGGCGCGAGCGGATGGGAGACGTCCGCGAGCGTGCCCTTCGCCGCCCGGCACGGCCTGGTCCGGGCGTCCCAGGAGGTCTACCGGGTCGTGAACCTGCCCGACCTTCCCACCGGCTTCGCCGACTCGGCGTACGCCGAAGCGTTGCCGCACGCCGCCGACTACGAACTGATCCGGATCGAGGGCCGCGCCCCCCACGACATGCTGCCCGCGATCGCCCAGCTGACGGCGGCGATCAACGACGCCCCTGTCGACGACCTCGACATCGAGGACGAGGTGTTCCCGGTCGAGCGCATCCAGGACTACGAGGACGCCACCCTCGGGTCGGGCCATCGGATGCGCCGCGTGTTGGCCCGCCACCGGGACACCGGCGAGCTGGCCGGTCACACCATCGCTACGGTCGACCTCGAGGACCCGCGGGTCGCCCACCAGCACGACACCTCGGTGGTCCGTGCCCACAGAGGCCACCGGCTCGGGCTGCTGGTGAAGGCCGAGATGCTGCGCTTCCTGGGCGAAACGGAGCCGCAGGTCGTCAGCATCGACACCTGGAACGCCGAGTCGAACGACCACATGATCTCGGTCAACGAACGGCTCGGCTATCGCCCGCTCGGTCGCGAGCTGGCGTTCCAGGGAAAGCTCTCTAGAGCTTGAGGTCAGGCGTTCTCCTGCGCACGCCACCAGGCGACCGTCTCCTTGGCAGCGACGTCCACGGGCGTCGGAGCCTGACCCAGGAGTGCCTCGCTGTGGCTGGAGTCCAGCACGAACGGACGGGTGAACATGTACGACGTCTCGGCGAGCTCCCGAGCCTGCGTCGAGAACAGGCCTGTCGCCTTCAGCACCCAGGCAGGCAGCGTTGAGAGTCGCGGCTCGGCGACGCCGGCTGCGCGGGCCAGGGCCTCGGCCATCTCGCGCTGGGTGATGGCGGGGGCGGTCGGGGCGTGCAGCACCTGTCCCCACAGCGAGGGGGTTCGTGCCGACGTGATCATCGCCCGGGCGAGGTCCGGGACATAGGTGAACGAGTGTGGCTGGCGGAGGCTGCCCATCATGTAGACGCGGTGGCCCGCGAGCAACGCCGGCACGAGTCGCTCACCGGCGTGTGACATCCGCACGAGCGGACCGTAGAAGTCGGAGGCGGCGACGCTGACGGTGGGCGTCGAGGACTCCGCCCGTTTGCGGAGCAGCTCGGCACGGATCCCGAGCTTGCCGCGGGTGGCCGTCCGGGGAAGGTCCTCGGTCATCGCCACGTCCACCGGGCCGTAGGAGTAGAGGCTCTCGGGGAAGACCACGACGGCACCGGCGGCTCCGGCGGCCTCGAGCACTGCCTGCTCGGCAGCCGGGAGCTCGACCCGCCACGACGCGGCGGAGTAGGCCGAACCATGGATGCAGTGGTGGACGGCAGCAGCTCCCTCGAACTGATCAGCGAGGCCGTCCGCGAGCGAGACATCGACCCGACGTCGGTCGACGAGGGCGTGATCGGGACCACTTCCCGAGCGGGTGAGCAGACGGACCTGGTGGCCCTGGTCGGCGAGCTGGAGGGCGATGGTGGTGCCGACGGGCCCCCCTCCGGTGACGACGTGGAGCTCAGGGGCGGAGAAGTCAGACATGGGATTTCCTCTCGGAGTAGAAGCGAGAGCACTGCTCTCGCCATCACTGTGCACGTCAAAGAACGCCATGTCAAGAGCGGTGCTCGCTTTAGTGCTGCATGCTCACGTTTCTGGCATGATGGTGTGATGTCGCAAGCCCACACCCCGCGCGAGCGAGCCCGGGCGCGCACTCTCGAGGACATAACGAGGATCGGTCGTCGACACCTGGCCACTGAGGGAGCGGCGGCGCTCTCGGTACGCGCGGTCGCCCGTGACCTCGGTGTCGTCTCCTCGGCGATCTACCGTTACGTGCGCAGCCGCGACGACCTGCTGACGTTGCTCGTGGTCGACGGCTACGACGAGCTCGGTGACCTGGTCGACCAGAGGGCCGGCAAGGTGCCTCACGACGACCACCGGGGTCGCTTCCTCGCCATCGGCCGCGCCGTCCGTGAGTGGGCGCTGCGCGAGCCGGCGACCTACGCCTTGCTCTTCGGCAGCCCGGTGCCGGGCTACCAGGCGCCGGCTGACCGCACCACCGGCCCCGGGACGCGCGTGATCGCCGCCCTGGTCCAGGTGTGGGAGGAAGCGCACGCCGCCGGCGCCGTCCGCGATCCCGAGGCACCGATGAGGGTGCCCCGCAAGCTCGCGGCCGATTTGAAGAGGATCCGCAAGGACTTCGCGACGACCGCCCCCGACGAGCTGGTCCTGCGCGGAGTGCTCAGCTGGGCGGCGCTGTTCGGGTGTGTCAGCTTCGAGGTGTTCGGCCAGTACGGCCCCGACACGTTCCACGCAGCCGACGAGCTGTTCGAGCGACAGCTGCAGCTGCTCGCCGACACGACGGGAATCTAGGCCACGATGTAATCCGTCGTTCGACGAAGAGACTCGGCCGCAGTACTCACCACCCGGTCCACCAGCTCCTCGCACGTCGGCAGGTCATCGAGCAGTCCGACCACCTGTCCGCTGGCGAGCACGCCCGCACCGGTGTCGCCCTCGACCAGGCCTGCCTTGAGCATCATCGGGGTGTTCGCGGCCAGCGCCGTCTGGGCCAGGGTGCGGCCCTGCCGCTTGCTCATCTCGCGTCCGTCCACGGCCAGCTGGCGCCTCGACGTGTTGGTCAACAACGCCGGGGGATCGCCGTACGGATTGGCGGCGGACGCCTCACCCCGGTTCCTCGACAAGATCCTCGGCCTCAACCTGATGGCACCACTGCTCGTGGCCCAGGCCGCGAACGCGGTGATGCAGGAGCAGCCGGCCGGTGGAGCAATCGTGAACATCTCGTCGGTGTCGGCGCTGCGGCCCTCACCCGGCACCGCGGCGTACGGCGCAGCCAAGGCCGGCG
>JBDSXU010000291.1:0-7589 GCA_039926005.1 Marmoricola sp. | reverse complement strand
CACCCACCACGAGTCCCGCGCCCAGCGTGCCGAGTCGGGGTTCGCGGAGGCGCAGGTGCGCATCCAGAGCCTCGAGCTGGCCCTGGCCAGGCGCCAGGTCGACGGTTCCGAGGCGCTGGTCGACCTCGTGGCCTGGGACGAGCAGACAGGTCAGCAGACCGCAGCGAAGGAATCCAGGAAGCGGCCGGGGCTCAAGCTGGCCTAGCGGTAGGCCAAGCGGCCCCCCGCTGCACCTGCTCCACATGGGCCGGTAGCGCGTCGACCAGCTCCTCGGCCAGGATCAGCTCGTAGGTGAGGTCGCGGTCGTGCATGTCCGGGATGCCGCCGTCCCGCTCGTCGAGGTAGGCGAGGGCGCCGGCGAGTGCCGGCGGCTGTGCGCGCTGCATCCGCAGGCAGCGCAGGGAGGCGACCAGCTCGCCCGCGAGGACCGCACGGAAGCGGGACGCCGCCTCGAGGGCCTGCCTCGCCGCGAGCGTCGCGAACGAGGCGTCCTCCTCGACCCCACGTGAGAGCGTGACCGCCTGGATCCCGGCGGGCGTGGCCAGAGCCCGCAGCTCGGCGAGGGCCGAGGCGGCGCTGTACTCCACGATCATCACCCCGGAGGCCGCCGGGGTGCCGTCGCCCAGGAACGGGTGCAGGCCGGTGTACGCCGGCTCGGCGAGCATGGTCAGGCGGGCGAGGCTCAGCTGGGCCGCCTGCGCGACGGCGAGCACCAGCGAGTCAAGGGACTGCACGAGGTAGGCCGCGTGGAAGGCGCCGTGGTGCGCGACTCCTAGCCGCGGGGAGACGATCGGGTTCTCCGACGGGCTGTTCGCCATGGTCACGACGACCTCCTCGGCGAAGTCCAGCCGGTCCATCAGCGCCCCGTGCACCTGGGGCAGGGTCCGCAGCCCGAACGGGTCCTGGATCCGCGCCGGCGGCACCTCGGGATCGATCAGCTCGCGCATCGAGCGGCACACCCAGCGCGAGCCCGGGAAGGGCGTGGCGACCTCGACCGCCGGGCTGAACGCCTCGGAGTTGCCCCGCACGGCCGCGAAGTCCATCGCCGCGATGACCAGGGCGCTGCGTGCGAGGCGGTCGAGCTCCTCGACGGCCAGAGCCGCGTCGGCGAGGACGGCGGCATTGCTCGACATGAACGTCAGGGCGTCGCCCGGTCCGAACCCGGTGGTGCGGGGGAGTGGTGGCGTGCTCGGCACCTCACCGCAGAGCACCAGGGCAGTGGTCGCGAGGGCCGCCAGGTCGGCGGTGCCCACACTTCCGCCCTCGCGCACCGGCGGCAGCGCGTCGGTCGCGAGCATCGACTCGAGGGTGTCGAGCACCGTCGGGCTGATCCCGTTGCCGTCGGCGCTCAGCTGGTTGAGCCGGATCACCAGCATGGCGCGGACGCGCTCGGCCGAACGGAGCTCACCCGAGCTGGTGGCGTGCGAACGCAGCAGCTGCAGCGCCTGGGAGTCGGGATCGGGCTGGGCCTGGTCCCGGTTGGCTCCGACCCCGGTCGAGCGGCCGTAGATCGGGCGGTCCTCCGCGATCGCGTCGGCGAAGTCGTGGGACCCGACGACGCGTTCGCGGGCCGACGCGTCGACCCGGACCGACTCGCCGCGCCGCGAGACGGCCACGATCTCGTCGAGTGAGAGGTGGCTCCCGTCGAGCGTGGGCAATACGGACTCCTTGGGCGACATTGGCAACAAGGTTCGGCGCAAGTTTTCCGGATGCTGGCCCGGTGGTGCAATAGTCTCATCCAGCGGCAGTCCGCTGCTGCACAGTGAAACAGACCAGGTCAACCGATCGACCCGACCGCAACGCCCGCCAGGGGGCTTCGATGACGTCACAGGTCGCCTCCGGCACGCGGAAGGCCAGGCGTCCCGCCGCAAAGACCGGGGTCGCCGCCCGGGTCAGCTCCACCCGGGCCGTGGAACGCGCGCTCGCGCTGCTCTCGGAGGTCTGCACCCGCGAGGACGTGACCCTCACGGAGTGCGCCCGCCATACGTCGCTCCCGGCCAGCACGGCCCTGCGCCTTCTCCGGACGCTCGAGAGCGCCGGGTTCGTCAGCCGCGACGAAGGCGGCAGCTTCCGTGCGGGACCCCGGATGATCCAGCTCGGGGCGACCGCTATCGGGCGCAACGAGCTGGCCCGTCTCGCCCGTCCGGCGCTCGACCGCATCGGTACGGCGACTCGCGAGTCGGCGTACCTCTCGATCCGCGGGGTGGGTGACACAGCCGTTTACATCGCCCAGGTGGAGGGCACCCACGCCGTCCGGCACCGCAGCTGGATCGGGCGGGCCGTCCCGCTGGAGGGCCTCGCGGTCGGACAGGTGCTCCGGGGTGAGATCCCCGAAGAGGGGTACGTCGCCGCGCGTGACCACCTCGAGCCGGACGTGACGGCGATCGTCGCTCCGGTCCGCTACCCGGGCGGGATCGCGGGGGCGCTCAGCGTGCTCGGACCCACCTACCGCATCGACAAGGCCACGATGCATGCCTACGGCCGGATCGTGGCCATCGAGGCCGCCGAGCTCAGCATTCGGCTGGGATCGCTCCCCGACGAGCAGGAGACCCAAGGATGATCCGCTTCGACCGAGCCACCAAGCGCTACCCAGACGGCACCGTGGCAGTAGACGAGCTCGACCTCGAGGCACCTTCGGGCAAGATCACGGTGCTCGTAGGCCCGTCCGGCTGTGGCAAGACCACCTCGTTGCGGATGATCAACCGGATGATCGAGCCGACGTCCGGCACTATCTGGCTCGACGACACCGACACCGCGAGCATGCCGGCACACGAGCTGCGTCGTCAGATCGGTTACGTCATCCAGCACGCCGGGCTGTTCCCGCACCGCACCATCGTCGACAACATCGCCACGGTTCCGTTCCTGCTCGGCACCGACAAGTCGCAGGCGAGGACTCGGGCGATGGAGCTGCTCGAGCGGGTCGGCCTCGACCCCGCCTTCGCCAAGCGCTATCCCGCCCAGCTCTCCGGTGGGCAGCAGCAGCGCGTCGGTGTGGCACGAGCGTTGGCCGCCGATCCGCCCGTGATGCTGATGGACGAGCCGTTCTCGGCCGTCGACCCCGTGGTCCGCGACCAGCTACAGGACGAGTTCTTGCGACTCCAGGGCGAGCTCGGCAAGACGATCGTGTTCGTCACCCACGACATCGACGAGGCGATCAAGCTCGGGGACCAGGTCGCAGTCCTCCGCGTCGGTGGCACCCTGGCCCAGCTCGCTCCGCCGGCCGAGCTGCTCTCGCGCCCCGTCGACGCGTTCGTCGCCGGCTTCGTCGGGCGCGACCGCGGCTACCGGGCGCTGGGCTTCACCCTCGCCGGCACGATCGCGACGCACGAGGAGACCACCGTTGCGATGGGTGAGCCCCTTCCGGCGGGCGGCGAGAGCGACTGGCAGCTGGCCGTCGACGCGTCCGGCACTCCGCAGGGTTGGCTGAACCTCGGCGACGCGCCGCACGGGACGGTCGTCGAGGACCGGATGCTCTACCGCGGCGGCACCCTCGCCACTCAGGGGGGCACGCTGCGCGGCGCACTCGACGCCTGCCTCTCGTCGCCGTCGGGCCGGGGCATCGTGGTGGACGAGTCCGGTCGGCTGGTCGGGTCGACCACTGCGCGCGAGGTGCTCGCCCTGATCGAAGCGCTCCCTGGGGCTGCGGCGGTCACGTCGTGATCCCGCTCGACTCCTCCAGCTCCTCGCCCTGGCACTTCTGGGGCTACTTCCTCGACCACCGGTCCGAGGATCTCGGCTACCTCTGGGACCACACCTGGCTCTCGGTGGTGCCCGTCGTGGTGGGCCTGCTGGTCGCGCTCCCGCTGGGCTGGCTCTCACGCCGCTACGGCTGGGTCTACCCGCCGATGATGTCGATCACCGGGCTGCTCTACACGATCCCCTCGATCGCACTTTTCGTGCTGGTGCCGCCAGTGCTGGGGCTGGACCCGCTCAGCCCGTTGCAGGTCCCGATCGCGCTGAGCCTCTACTCGCTCGCCCTGCTGGTGCGGGTGGTCGCGGACGGCCTCGGTGCTGTGTCGAAGGAGACGTTGCAGGCCGCCACCGCGCTCGGCTACAAGCCCCTGGGTCGGTTCTTCCGCGTTGAGCTGCCGATCGCGGTTCCGGTGATCACGGCCGGTCTGCGGGTGGCCGTGGTGGCCAACGTCAGCATCGTCACGGTGGCCGGCACCATCGGCTTCGACAACCTCGGCCGTCTTTTCGACGACGGTTTCAAGCTCTCGACCGACAGTCCCTACTACCCGCCGATCGTGCTGGGCATCATCTTGTGTGTCATCCTCGCCCTCGTCCTCGATGGCGTGGTGCTGCTGGTGAACCGGCTGCTCACCCCGTGGCGTAGGGCGGTGCGCACATGATCGGTGACGTCTTCGACTGGATCTCCGACCCGGCCCACTGGCAGAGCACCAACTTCGATGCCGGCATCTGGGAACAGCTGGGTGCGCACCTCCAGTACTCCGTGATCGCGCTCGCCATCGCGCTACTGATCGGCCTGCCGACCGGACTGTGGATCGGGCACACCAACAAGGCGACCTGGGTGGTCAGCGCGGTCAACGCCGTCCGCGCGGTGCCGAGCGTCGGGTTGCTGGTCCTGCTCGTGGTGATCATCGCGCCGCACTTCTACGGCCGCACCGACACCGGCTACGTGATCCCAACCGAGATCGTGCTGGTTCTGCTGGCGGTGCCGTCGGTCCTGTCCAACACGGTCGCCGGCGTGCAGAACGTCGATGGCGCCGTGCGGGACGCGGCGTACGGCATGGGGATGACCGGACCGCAGGTGCTCTTCCGGGTCGAGCTGCCAAACGCACTGCCGCTGATCTTCTCGGGGTTCCGCTCGGCCACCCTGCAGGTGATCGCCACGGCCACGATCGCCTCCTACGTCACGCTCGGTGGTCTCGGTCGGTTCATCTACGACGGGCTCGCCCAGCAGGACTACCCCCAGATGATCAGCGGCGGGCTGCTCGTCGCCGCCCTGGCCCTGGTGTCCGACCTGCTGCTCGCGCTCGCGCAGCGTTTCACGGTCTCGCGAGGCATCACCGGCCGCGTGCGTCGAGGTGACCGGGACAAGCACGCCGGAGGCAACCCGGACGCCCGGGAAGCCGCGCTGACCCAAGAGCTGACCTCGGAGGCCGCATGACCCTCGATCCCACGTCCCGACCCCAGGCAACACCCCAGTGGAACACCAGTGGAACAACCCAGGAGAGAACATGAAAACCAAGCTCGTCGCTCTCGCCGCAGCCGCCACCGCCCTCACGACGGGGCTCAGCGGCTGCGGTTCCGACTCGTCCTCGTCGTCAGACTCCAAGGGCGGAGGAACGGTCGCGTCGCAGATGGTCTTCGGCGCTGAGCCCAACTTCAAGACGCGCCCCGACGGCATCCCCGGGCTCGAGAAGAACTACGGCGTCAAGTTCGGCAAGTACACCGTCACCGACGTCGGCGGCCCGGTCACCGTGAACGCGCTCAAGCGCGGTCAGGTCGACGCCGTCGACCTGTTCACCACCGACCCGTCCATCGCAGCGAACAACTTCGTGATCCTCGAGGACCCGAAGAGCAACTTCGCCGCCCAGAACGTGGTACCCCTGATCACCAAGACCAAGGCCACCGACGGCGTCAAGCAGGTCATCACCGGGATCCAGGCCAAGCTCACCACCCAAAACCTCGGCGAGATGTACGCCAAGGTGGTCAACGACAAGGCCGACCCGGCCGACGTGGCCAAGGGCTTCCTGTCCGACAACGGCCTCGACGCGAGCGGAACGTCGGCCAAGGGCGTCAGCCTGACGGTGGGCTCGGCAAACTTCCCGGAGAACGTGATCCTCGCCGACATCTACGCCCAGGCACTCGAGGCCCAGGGCGCGACCGTGGAGACCAAGCTCAACATCGGCGCCCGGCCGAAGTACTGGGAGGCGCTCAAGCAGGGTTCCATCGACCTCTTCCCCGAGTACACCGGGTCGATCAACTCCTATCTCAGCCCGAAGTCGAAGGCGACCAGCCCCGATGACGTCTACGCCGCACTGGTCAAGGTGCTGCCGAGCAACCTGGTCGCGCTCGACAAGGCCGAGGCGCAGGACAGCGATGCCATCGTGGTCACCCAGGAGACCGCCGACAAGTTCAAGCTGAAGACGATCGCCGACCTGGCCAAGAAGGGCTGATCCCGGCCCCGTCCGGGCTCCCAGCACCACCCACGCGCATCAGGCTCTCGAGCCTGATGCGCGTCGTGCTGGGTTGTCGTGCTGGGTTAGAGTCTCACGCTTGGGCACCTACCACGTGCCACGAAACAGCGCGGCTCGGCCGCTGGACTCGGAGGATGCGACCAGATGAACTCCTCGCGTCGCGTGCTCGCCGCCGTCCCGGCAGCCGCCCTCCTGCCCGGTCTCGCAGCGTGCGGCGGGACCGAGAAGCTCGGCTCCCGAGATCTCCCCACACGCGGAGAGCACCCTCGCGGTCGTGCAGGACCCCTTGGAACGGAAGGGGCCCCTGTGATCGCTGACGAGCAGATCTGATGCCTGAATTCTGCTCTATCCACGTGTAAGCGACTAGACGAGGCTTATGTTAGTAAAGCGGGGGATTTGATGCGGAGGAGATTTTGATGAAGCGGAAGTTCACCTTGCAGGTCTTGGGAGTGCTGACGGGCGCGGTACTCGCGGGGTCGATGCCCGTGCAACCCCTGGCGGTCGGTGCGAGTCGCTCGACGCGGCACGACGTTCGGGTCGGCAGCTTCAACGTCGTCGGCGTCAACGCCGACAGCAAGGCGAGGGGCAACCAGAAGACGTGGGCCCGGCGCCGTTCCACGGTGGTCTCGCAGATCCTGGGCGAGAAGCTCGACGTGCTCGGCGTCCAGGAGGTCAACCAGAGCAGCATCTACAAGCGCCACCTGCACTACGGCATCACCCAGTACCTCGACCTCAGGGGCGCCCTCAACGCCAAGGGTGGTCACTACGCCCTCACCAATACCAACGCCTACAACTGCGCGAGGCCCACGAGCACCTACAGGTGCGTCGCCAGGGACATGGGCTCCTCAGGTGACAACCGCATCCTCTACAACACGCGGACGGTCACCATGCTCAAGCAGGGTGCAGTCACCTACTCCACGCACGCGGCGGGTCACCCGAACCGCTACCTGGCGTGGGCGATCCTGAAGATGAAGGCGACGGGGAAGTCGTTCTTCTTCACCAACACGCACCTCGACCCCTACTCGATCCGGGCACGGCGGAAGCAGTGGGACCAGATGATCTCCAGGATCAACTCCCTGCACCGGCGCCTGCCCGTGATCGCCGTGGGTGACTTCAACACCTCGAAGTTCAGTGACTACGCCGACACCTACATCCCGAGGATGAAGTCGAACGGCTACGGCGACGTGCTCAACCAGGTGCCGAACCGCAACACCCTGACCAGACGGCGTGCCGAGGCCACTAGACGGGCCTGGGTCGGATCGTTCAACGGCTTCCGGCGCAACGCGGCGGACTTCGGCTACGAGGACGACCGACACAAGATCGGGAACAGCATCGACTGGATCTTCGCCACGAACAGACTCCGGGTGAAGGCCTGGGAGGTCGTCGTGAACATCTACACGAGGAGCTTGAACGTCAAGGGCACCA
>JBDSXU010000290.1:0-2655 GCA_039926005.1 Marmoricola sp. | reverse complement strand
ACCACGTCGACAAGCGTCTGCTCGAGGCACTGCTCGACCGTCAGTCGGCCAAGGTCACCGAGCGACTGCGCAAGGCACGCATCTCGGGCCGCACCGTCTCGATCAAGGTGCGGCTGCACGACTTCTCCACCGTGAGCCGGTCAGCGACCCTGTCCGAACCTTCGGACGACGGGCGGCAGATCGCCCGGGTGGCGCGCGCGCTGTTCTCCGAGCTCGACACCTCCGGTGGCGTGCGCCTGTTGGGCGTCGGTGTCTCCGGACTCGCCGACTGGATCCAGGAGGACCTGTTCGCCGACGACGAGGTCGAGGAGCTCCTTCCCGACGAGGCCACCGAGGCTGCGGTGGCCGCCGCTTCACGCCATCGGGGGTGGGCACCTGGCATGGACGTGGTACACGACGAGCACGGGCGCGGCTGGGTCTGGGGCTCCGGGCGCGGAGTCGTGACCGTGCGGTTCGAGACCGCGGAGACGACCCCCGGCCGCGTGTTCAGCTTCTCCATCGACGACCCCGCGCTCGCGCCGTTCAGACCACCCGAACAGTGACCTCGTCCCCTGGCCTGAGCTGCGCGCAGACCGCGAGGTCGGCAACGAGGACCACCGCCTCGACCGGGACCGGCTCCACCCCGATCCCGCCGGACACGGCCAGGTGGGCCCGCAGCGCCTGGTCACCGAACTGGCGTGCTCGGATCCCGAGATCCTTCCAAAACCATGACCGCGCGGCGAAAACCGGGCAAGGTCTGTTGAGAAGTGCCTGCACATAGGCGTGGGGCCCGCGGAAAGTATGAGTTTCCGCGGACCCCACTATGTGGAACAGCCGTGATGCTCTGCTCCGAACCGGGGAATCCCGCTGGATCCAGTCGCCCCATCACCTGGCGACCCCCGGTGAGTCTCCCCACCGGTCGGACCCGCGATCTTCATCCGGTTCCCCGCTGCCCTTGCGGACTGCAGTGAGAGATTTCTACGCCGCCCCGGCGGCCTTGCACAAGGGCAATTCCCGACGTTCCCGAAACTATCTCTCGCACCATCGAGGTTGCCCACAGAAACGGCACCTGGATCCACAGCCGGGGCCGGTTCTCCACACTGTTTCCACAGGCGGCTGTGGAAAACCTGCGGTTCAGAGCCCAGTCTCTTCCAGGCAGGCCCTCGTCGTCCGTGACACTCTCGCTGCCCAGCGGGCACCGCTCGTCGTGAACCACGCTGAGAAGTGCCTGAGAAGACTGGTTGGAGGCAACTTCGTGGGGTACGGACACGTCTGTAGAGATGAGGCACCACGACGTGGCGCCGCACCAGCGCAGGCGGGAATCCCCCACCAACGCGAAGTGTTGGAACAAGCAGGACCAGCCTCATCGGTCCACCTGTAGGAAGGGAAGACCGCCATGACCACCACCCGTAACGCAACTCGCAATGATCGTGAGATCGAAGGGCGCGACAGCGTCGGTCTCTACCTCGACGAAATTGCCCGCACCCCGCTGCTGGATGCCGCAAGCGAAGTTGAGCTGTCCAAGACCATCGAGGTGGGGTTGTTCGCCGCCAAGCTCATCGAGGAGGGCCGCGTCGGCCGCCGAAAGGGCGGCGCCCCGAAGTTCGCCACCGAGGCCGAGCTCCTCTGGATGGTCGAGGAGGGCGAACGCGCCATTCAGCGCTTCGTCAACGCCAACCTCCGTCTGGTCGTCTCGATCGCCCGGAAATACGGCCGCAGCCAGATGCCGATGCTCGACCTGATCCAGGAGGGCAACACCGGCCTGATCCGCGCCGTCGAGAAGTTCGACTACGCCAAGGGCTACAAGTTCTCCACCTATGCGACGTGGTGGGTGCGCCAGGCGATCACCCGCGGCATCGCACAGCAGGCCCGCGTTGTCCGGCTGCCCGTGCACGTGGTCGAGGAGCTGAACCAGGTCGGTTCGGCCCGCCGTACCCTCGAGCGCCAGCTGGGCCGCGACCCCGACCCCGAGGAGATCGCCGCCGAGCTCGACATGGACATCGAGCGCGTGCTCGACCTGATGTCCTGGGGTCGTGACCACGTCAGCCTCGACACCCCGATCGACGAGGACGGCGACACCTCGCTGGGGGACCTGATCGCCCAGGAGAGCTCGCCGGGTCCTGACCTGACGGTCCTCGATACCGAGTCGCGCGATCGCCTCAACACCCTCGTCGGACTCCTCGACGAGCGCTCGGCCGACATCGTGCGGTCGCGCTACGGGCTCGTCGACGGACGCCAGCACAAGCTGGCCGACATCGGTGCACGTCACGGCATCTCGGCCGAGCGGGTCCGACAGCTCGAGCGCGAGGCGATCGCGAAGCTGCGTCGCCTCGCCGATCCCGACCTGGCGGCGTAAGCACCACCCGGACCGCTCGGCGGTGCTGGCCAGGCCTGATCACTCAGCCGGTCAGCGACCCGCCGAGACCACGTCAGCGAGGACCTCCGCAACCTTCCTGCGGAGGTCTTCGCGCGTCCCGATGTTCTCGATGACGTGCGTGGCGATGGCGAGCCGCTGCGCCCGGGTCGCCTGTGCTGCGATCCGGGCCCGGGCGTCGTCCTCGGTCCAGCCCCGGTCGCCCGTCATCCGGGCCAGCTGCACCTCCTCGGGCGCGTCCACGACGATCACCGCGTCGAAGGTGTCCGCACGCCCGCTCTCGGCCAGCAACGGGATGTCGT
>JBDSXU010000289.1:0-1706 GCA_039926005.1 Marmoricola sp. | reverse complement strand
CCCAGCGGGCCCAGACAGCGCCTGGACCGTCGAGGTCGCCCGAGACCAGGACGGCGTAGGCGTAGGCGTCGAGTGCAGCGGACAGTCCGACGGCCAACCCCCCGAGCGTCAGCAACCAGCCCAGCGGATTGTTGGGCCGGTGCCAGACGATGAGACTGCCAACCAGGGCGAAGAGCAGGAACGCGAACATGTACCCGATCTCCAGCAGGTCGGCTTCGGCGCCGCGGACCGACAGCACGACGAATGCCACGTAGAGGAGCACCGAGCTGGCAGCGAGCCCTGCACCCGCGGCGCGCAGCGGCCGCTGAGCCACGGATCCGCGTCGAACCCCGGCTCGCGGCCCAGGTGCCAACGCCACCTCGCCCACCTGACTGAATGTAGGGCGAAACCTTGGTGGTGCGAAGGGCTGCGGGACGATCCGGGCCGATGTCCCGGGACGAGCCGGGACGTTTCGGGACGGCCGCCCATGGCGAGGAGGACGATGGCCACTCGATCGTGGATCCATGACCACAGAACACATCGATGCCCCTCCCACAACCGCGCACCTGCACGACCGTGTCAACCTCGCCGTCGTCGGCGTCTCGGCACTGGTCCTTTCCGCGTCCCTCTGGGTCGAGACCCCAGAGTCTCCCGAACCAGGCGCATCCGCGGCCCGGATCCGTTCCTTCTTCGAGGCGAACCTCGACCAGATCGGGCTGGCGGTGATGTCCGCGACGGTCGGCTTCGGAGCCCTCCTTGTGATGACCGTCGGGCTCTGGCGGCTCGTTGCTGCACGAGGAGACGGCCAGAGCTTCGCAGCCGTGATGCTGCTCCTCTCCGGCGCATTGACCTCCCTGTGGCTGGCCGTCGCGGGCGCGGTCGACCTCGTGCCCGTGGTGGCCGCCGACGAGGCAGGCAAGCTGAGCGCCTACAGCGACCAGACCCTGCTCACGCTTGATCTCGTCAACCGGCTCGGCGAGACCTTCGGCGACGTGTCGACGGTTTCGCGTGGGTTCTTCCTGCTGAGCGTCGGCCTCCTCGTCGTACGCCACCGGGTGCTGCCCCGGTGGATCGGCCACTTCGCGATGGTGATCGGCGCGGCGTCGCTGATCGGGATCGTCGCCACGGCGATGAACGGGGGGATCGCGGTGCTCTGGCTGGTGGGGCTTTTCGGCTTCGTGCTGTGGGTGCTGATCCTCGCGATCGCCAGTCTGGTGGCGCTGCTGTGGTCCAGGCCTCAGAGGTCGAGCTTGTAGCCGAGCCCGCGCACGGTCGTCAGCATCTTGGGGTCGGCGGGGTTGTCCTCGAGCTTGGCGCGCAGGCGCTTGACGTGTACGTCGAGGGTCTTGGTGTCGCCGACGTAGTCCGAACCCCAGACCCGGTCGATCAGCTGACCCCGGGTGAGCACGCGACCGGGGTTGCGCAGGAACATCTCGAGGAGCTCGAACTCCTTGAGCGGAAGGCGCACCTCCGCGCCGGCCACCGTGACGATGTGGCGCTCGACGTCCATCCGGACCGAGGCCACCTCGAGCGTAGGCGGAGCGAGGTCGGGCTCGACGCCGCGGCGGAGCACGGCGCGGAGTCGGGCCACGAGCTCGCGCGGCGAGTACGGCTTGGTGACGTAGTCGTCGGCCCCGAGCTCGAGGCCCACCACCTTGTCGACTTCGTCGTCCTTCGCGCTCACCATGATGATCGGCACGTTGGAGGTCTGCCGGATCTGCCGGCAC
>JBDSXU010000288.1:0-4313 GCA_039926005.1 Marmoricola sp. | reverse complement strand
GAGTTCGCCCACCTGATCGACCCCTTGGGGAACCGGTTCGCCGTGTGGCGCCCGAAGGACGCATAGGTCAGTAGTCGATCGAGTATCCGCTGTCGTCGACGAGCCCGACCGGGAACGACTTCACCGTGCGAGCCCCCGTCTTGCCGCCGATGACGACCTTGCGCAGCGCCACGTTGTTGGTCGCGTCCAGCTCGACCAGGCGGTTGAACGGGTTGGCCTCCACAGAGATGTAGTAGGTGCCGTTGGCCAGGCCCCTCAGGTTGAACGACTGCCCGGCGCGGATCTGGCTGTAGGTGTCACCGGAGCCGGACGAGAGCACCTCGCGCACGGACAGGGAGTCCAGCTCGCCGCATGCGGTCTCGAGGTCGGTGCCGTCGGGGTTCCAGTCGGCACCGGAAACGGTGTAGTCGACGGCGTCGGTGTTGGCCAGGCAGAAGGCCTCCTTCTGACTGCGACGCGCCTGCTTGAGGTCTGCGGTCAGCAGCCGGTAGCGCGCGAAGTCCTCGAAGTGCCAGTGCTGGTGACTCGGCCGCGCGTCCCACTCCATGGTGCCGATCTTCTGGTAGCCGACCTGGTTGAGGTCCTTGTCGAAGAAGTACTGGTAGGCGTCCATCAGCGGCTCGTTCTTGCGACGGAAGCCGTCCACGACGAGCGGGCTGGTGCCGGCGTTCCACACGGTGGCCGCGAACTCGAGGTAGTTGCCGTTCTCGGAGACCTGCATCCCCCACGCCGGGAGCGAGCGCAGGTCCGGCCGCGGACCATCGACATTCTTGAGCTGGGCACCGCTCGGCGCCTTGTGGGCTGCCTGGGGCAGCTTGGCCGGAGTGTGGGCCCGGCTCCGCCGCTCGTCGGACTCGTTCTGGACCACCAGCTTGGTGGTGTCCGTGGAGGATGAAGCCGGCAGGCCGAGGAGCGAGCGGTAGCGCGGTGAGATCTCCGCTTTGAGCGTGTACCTGCCGGGCGCGAGACGCAGCCGGCGCGTCGGCTCGATGCCGACCGTCGAGGCCCATCCGTCCTGGATCCCCATCACCGTGCCTCGGGTGAACGGGTTCGTCGGACAGCCGTACTGCGGGTAGGGAGAGCGTGCGGGCGCCTCCGGCTTCGTCCGCTGCCCGAAGCCGTTCAGGCAGGTGGTGACCTCGTCGGTGGCGACGACCCGGCCCTTGGCGTTGGTGATCTGGAGCGAGAGGAACTTGTTGAGGCCGCCCCAATGCTTCAGCGTCCAGGCCGGAAGCTTCACCTCGCCGGTCGGCGCCTTCCAGGTCACGGCGACGGGCTTGTCGTAGGACGTGCGCTTGCCCCGAACCTCGAACACCCCTCCGGTCGCGCGCAGCGACGCGGTGAGCTCGAGATAGGTCTCCGTCTCGCTTCCGGAGCCGTAGGTGTAGCCGAAGACCTTTCCGGGCAGGTCGAGGGTGAGCGGCACTGGGAGCGTCCGCGCTGCCTGGTTGGCAGGCTGGGCCTGCACCGGCGGTGCACCCAACGCCGCCGCGCTCAGCGCGACCCCTGCCACTGCTGCCCCGAAGATCGAACGCATCGCTACCCCCAACATTGTGTGTGTGCGAGGTGAGACGCACGCAGACGCCAGATGGTTCTCCATCGGCTCCGGCAGGCTAGAACGAGCGTGCGACATAGCCCGGCAGCAACGCCGGTGACGGGTGATTTGGGCACGTGACGGGGTCCAGCTGGGCTAGTTCGGGGCTAGTTCCCCTTGTGGCGTGCGTAGGAGCGGGCGTGCCGCAGCAGGTTTGCGCGCAGATCATGGACGGCCGGGGAGACCTGGTCACCCTGGTGCTGCAGCAGGACCAAGCTGATCGTGGTCCGGTCCCCGGCAACGGGTCGGTGGGTGATGAGGCCGGCCCCATGGAGCGGGTCGCCGATGACGCTGTAGTCGGGCAGCACAGTGAGGCCGAGACCCTCGGCGACCATCAGCTTGCCCATGGCCGCCCCGTCCGTGGTGCACGTCGTGCTCGGCGGGTTGGACCCGAACAACCGGTGCGCGAAGCGATGCATCAGGTAGCCGGCGCGCATGGCCACGAACTTGTGCTCCCGCAGGTCCTCCGCACTGATCGCGGTTCGCTCGGCAAGCGGGTGGTCAGCCGGGAGCACGACGACGGGCCGCCCGTGCACCAACACCGTCGCGACCAGTGGCCCGGGTGTCTCGTCGCCCGGCAGCATGTTCACCAGACCGAGGTCGAGTGACCCCTCGACCAGGCCCTGGTGGATCTCGCGCTGTTGCAGGTCGAGCACCTCAACGCTCGTCGAGGGGCGGGAGTCCTGGAACTCCAGGATGGACGGGGTCACGAGGGTGGAGGTGCCCGCGTTGACGGTCCCGATCCGGATCACCCGCACGGTGCCCTGCGAGTCACCCGCGGCAACTCGGAGGCGGTCGACCGCATCGAGCACGTCGGTCATGCCGCCGAGCAGCTCACGCCCCTGAATGCTCATCCGGGCCCCGGAGCGACGCCGGTCCAGGAGGGTGACCCCGAGCTCGCGCTCCAGCTTGCCGATCGCCTCGCTGAGCGCGGGCTGGGAGAGGTGCAGCTGCTCGCTCGCCCGACGCAGGGAGCCGTGCTGCACCACGGCGGCGAGGTACTCCAGCTGCTCGAGTCGCACGGTTCCTCCTGGAAGGCGGAGCCTTTCGTGCGACAGGAAGTTCCTGTCGTCCACACGTTGGGCAGGCCAGCCCTCGAAGCCAAAGTCTTTTATGTTGCTAGACTTTATCTGATTAATCCTACCCCGAAGCGGAACCGTTCTCTCAGCTCGGGTCGAGGGCGAGGAACCCGAGGCGGGCGGCGACGTCGGCCGCGCTGAGCAGGTAGCGGGCGTCCACCGCGGTCCGGAGCGCCGTGAGCTCGCGGTCCATGACGGCCGCTTGGTCGGCGGGCAGCTCGAACCGGGCCCGCAGCATCTCGAGTGCGGCCAGCTCACCGGTGACATCGGCTCGGGGTCGCGCTGCTGCGGCCTCGCGCAGCATCATGGTGTGCAGGTGGAGGCGGAACCGTTCGATCTCCTGACTGGTGAGGTACTGCGCCTCGAGGTCGATGGCGGACTGCGCGACCTGCGCCGCGGCCCGTTCGGTGGCCCGAGCGTCGCGCTGGCCGACTGCCGTCTCCAGCCTCGTCAGCGAGTGCTGGAGCAGCCGCATCGGCCGGAACGGCTGGGTCCCCTTGGCCAGCTCAGCCACCGCGGTGGAGATCCGGTCGACAGAGCGCCTTGCCGAGTCCCAGGAGTCGCCTCGGGCGTATTCCCAGATGCCCCAGGCCGCGGTGTAGACGTGCCGCAGTGGCGGCGGCGCTCCACCGGGCACGGCGTTGGTCGGTGTTGCGACCGCCATCGCCTCGAACTCCGTCTGGTTCCTGGTCAGGAACTCGCCGTACCCGGGAGCCAATGTCTTGCTGGAGTGGCCGCCGTCGACGCCCAGCTCGTCGACCACGATCGCACCGGTGACGGGGCCGGTCGGCCCTTTCACCGTCTTGTCGACCGCGACCACGGTCAGCTCCTCAAAGACGACGCCGAGCACGTTCTCGACGCGGAACACGTCACCCAGGCGAGGATGGGCCGGCATCAGCATGGCCGGCGGACCGTCCCGACCGGCCAGCCAGGTGCCCTCGGTGAAATAGGCGCCGCCGTCCTGGTAATCGATCACGTCCTCGCCGAAGTACCACACCGAGCCGTCGTCGGCCTGGGCGTAACGGTCCACGGCGACCTCCTCGATCCTGCCGTCGAGGTAGGCGACGTACTGCGAGAGCACCACGGGCACCTTCGTGCCGTACCAGTCGACCACCCCGGTCCGGGGCAACCGGGTGGTCTCGGACCGAAATGGCTTGCCCTCCACAGTCCCCACCTGGATCACCGACTGGAGGTGTCCGACCGGGAACAGCGGGTTGGTGATGTCGAGCGGATGACTGAACCTCGGCCGGCCCAGGTCCACTCGGTCGCTCTTGGGGGCGCAGCCGGTGCCGGTGACGGTCCCGCAGGCGGTGACCGGGAACTCGTCCGAGGCGTTGGGTCCCGGCACGCCGCTCCTCATGCTGAGGTGGCTGGTGACCGGGTCCGCGGCGGTCCCCGCCCCGGACAGGAGCGGGATGCCGAGAGCGGCCACCCCGACGAGAGCGAGAATGGCCAAGGCCCGGGAACCGCGGGTCCAACGGTGTTCTGGCGAGGTGTCCATGAGGTTTCCTCCTGGTCCGGCCAGGGGCTCGTCCCCGGCTGTACCCGGACGCTAGGAACCGCGAATGAGGGAACGATGAGAAGGAGCGTGGTGCCGGTCAGGCTGGTCCGGTGCGGGGATCCGGACCCGGACCACGGAC
>JBDSXU010000287.1:0-3108 GCA_039926005.1 Marmoricola sp. | reverse complement strand
GCGTCGCGGTATCTCTCGACGGACTTCGCCGACTGCTTCGCCATGGAGGCCGAGGCGCTGAAGTTCGTGCGCGACGAGATGGGCCTGACCAACGTCAAGATCATGATCCCGTTCGTGCGCACGATCGCGGAGGCCAGTGGCGTCATCTCACTGCTTGCTGAGCACGGGCTGGTCCGCGGGGAGAACGACCTGCAGGTGATCATGATGTGCGAGGTCCCCTCCAACGCGATCCTCGTCGAGGAGTTCCTCGAGCACTTCGACGGTTTCTCCATCGGCTCGAACGACATGACCCAGCTGGTGCTCGGCCTGGACCGCGACTCGTCCCTGGTCGCCGGCTCCTTCGACGAGCGGGACCCCGCGGTGCTGTTCATGCTCGAGCGTGCGATCAAGGCGTGCCGGGCCGCCGGCAAGTACGTCGGCATCTGCGGCCAGGGCCCCAGCGACCACCCCGACATGGCCGAGTGGCTCCTCGATCAGGGCATCGAGTCGATGTCGCTCAACCCCGACACCGTCGTCGACACCTGGTTGCGCCTCGCGAAGGTCTCGAAGTGACTACTTGCCGCTGCGGTTGGCGAACCAGCTCTGGCTCATCCGCTGCACCTGACCCGCAGTGAACCGGTTCAGGCACGGGTCGTCGCCGTAGCTCATGTAGTTGTGCACGGGGTCCTTGCCGGGCTGCGTGCAGGTGTTGTCGCTCGCGTCGCAGTAGAAGATATTGTCGCCGTCCGCCTGGTAGGGCGTGTCCTGGACGTGGTCGCCGGGAGCCGTGCAACCACCCTGGAATGTGTGGAAGAGCCCGAGCCAGTGGCCGACCTCGTGCGTCGCGGTGTCACCGAGGTTGAAGGGCGCGGCCGAACCGCCGGGAAGGCTGTTGTTGAGGATGACCACTCCGTCGTCGTTGAGGTCGTTGGCAGTAGGAAATGTCGCGTAGCCGAGGAGACCGTCGCTGAGGCTGGCAATGTAGAGGTTGAGGTGCGTGTAGCCGCCGCGGTGCAGCGCCTTCTTGGCCGCGTCGTTGTCGGTGTCCGGGTTCCAGTCGTACCAGTTGTTGTTCTTCGTCACGTCGACGGAGGCGAGGTCGAACTGGAACGGCGTCGCCACGGTCGAGGTCGACGACTTGCCGGCGTAGGCGTCGTTGAGCACCTTGATCTGGGCGTTGATCCGCGAGGTGGGGACGTTGCCGGTCCCGTTGGTCCTGGTGATCACGTGGACGTGGGTCCGGATCCTGATGACCTTGGGGGCAGTGGCGCTCAGGCTCCCGGAGCGGTTCAGCGTGCCCTGCTTCTTCAGGCGACTCACCGACTTCTGCAGCGCGCGGTCCATCGCCGCCGCACGTGCCGGCGTCACCGAGTTCGGGTCGCTGCCGTGGGTCGCGCCCGGGGTCACGCGCGAGTTGACCTGCGTGGTCTCGTCGCAGTCGCGATCAGGGGAGGCCGTCGCCGAGGTGGCAACGCTGCCGGGAGCTCCCAGGGCGATCACCGCCACCGCGGCGGCCACCGCCACCGGGCGGGACCACCGCCGACCGAGCTGGAAGCTGCCCGACCAGAAACCGGAAGTGTTGCGATGACCGAACATGGTGCCCCCTTGGGACCGCGGCCCGAGGCGCGGTCTGATGCCTTGGCCCAAGGGACCACTTGGGGTCGCGCAGTGTCAAGCCGAACGCCCGCTTCGCAGTTATTGGCCGTAATGGCCTATACCGCCACATGTTTTCGGGATGAAGTTCGTATTTACTGCTGGTGGCGTGCCTCTGCTTCAGCCGTTGACGTCTGCAGACTCCCCAGGCCTCGGCAGCCGGTTGCGGTGGTATTGCACGATCTCGGTGAAGTGACGAGCCTTCACCTCGCGAGCGTTGACGACGACACTCCGACCGTCGGCCTGCGCGATGGTGGCCCGCCAGTTCGGTGCGCCCGGCTTCTCGCTCAGCTGCACCCGGGTCTCCGGCTCGCGCAGGTCGAACACGTCCTCGTGCGACCCACGGGCGACGCGCAGGACGCCGTCCTGGATCGACACGATCGTCGGGGTCCAGCTCGCCAGCGCCCACCCCGCCGCGGCAGCGAGGACGCCCAGACAGACCACGAGCACCAGCCCACCGAGGTCGGGCTCCGGGGCGGCGCGGAACAGGGCGAGCACGGCGGCCACCGACGCGAGCACCACCACGGCGCCCATCGCGTAGCTGCGGAGCTCTGAGGGGCTGTACTCGACGAACCCGGGGACGCTGGACTCCTCGGGTTCCGGTTCCGGTTCCGGTTCTGGTTCTGCTTCTGACTGCGTCGCGGGCTGTGGCTCGGGCTCGGGCTTCTGGTCCGGTTCTGCCTCGGGCTCCTGGCCCGGGCCCGGGACTGCCGTCTCTTCCAGGAGCACTCCCGACTCCGTGTACTCGTGGACGGTGCCGTCCTCGGAGACCATCGTCGCGTCGGCGTAGTGGTAGAGCCAGCCCGTGAAGCCGGCACTGTCCGTCGACTCGTGGTGGACCCAGCCCTCGTCAGCTGTCTCGACATCCGCTGCCGCCGGTGGGTCGCTCACGCTCACCTCCGCCCCTGCCGGGGGTAGCGAACCCTTCGGTCGTCGTAGGCCCCCGCAGTCTGGAGAGCAGGCCACGGAGCGGGGTGGGGTCCTCGTCGCGAGTCTCGGGCACGAACGGCTCCTCTGTGGACGGGGTGCCCGGACGGTACGGCGACCCGGGTCGGCCGTCAATCCAAGGCCCATAGGCTGGTCGCGGGCGCCCTGTCCGGAGTACCCACTGACCCGTGGAGCATGTCCAGTAAAAGACCTGGCGGGGGGGTGGCTAGCGTTTGCGCCCAACATTGGTAGGCTCCTCGTGCAGGGTGCAAGTTCCAGCGGTTTCACAACGCTTGTTGGAGTTTGTGATCCAACGGCGTTTCTTCTCTTTGCTACATGGCTTGCGAGGCGGGACGGCGTATCACCCGCACTCTGCAGAGGCCGCCGAAGTGGCGGTCTCAAGCCATCAGTAACAGGAGAATTAGAGACATGGCACAAGGCACCGTGAAGTGGTTCAACGCCGAGAAGGGCTTCGGCTTCATCGCCCAGGAGAACGGCGGAGACGACGTCTTCGTTCACTACTCGGCCATCCAGTCGCAGGGCTACAAG
>JBDSXU010000286.1:0-7656 GCA_039926005.1 Marmoricola sp. | reverse complement strand
CCGTCTTCACGTAAGCGCGCTCGTGGCCATGGATGGTGATGCGCTGGAGCTCGGGGGTCGTGCGGGGAACCTGTTCCATGCGCACTCCTGGGAAAGTGGTCGAAGCAACAGGACGTGAGTCAACCAGCACTTGTTCCAATTGTGACATCCACCCACCGCATTGTGAGCCTCAAAACTGCCAGAAAGCCGAATTCCCGATCGTCATGGGGCTGTTGGGGTCTGTGAGCCCTTTTCCACGGCGTGTGAAGGCGTCACATTCTGCGGTTGGCTAGAGTCGTCCTCATGTCTGTGCGCACCGTCAGCTCCTCCGACGCACTCGCCCAGCTGGCCGAGATCGTCCGGAGGGTCACCGGCCACGCCATCGCGGAGGTCCAGCCCGATCGCCACTTCGTCGACGACCTGCGCATCGACTCGCTGTCCATGGTGGAGATCCTTGAAGGGGCGTCTCGGCAATTCCGCGTACGCATCGACGACGAGGACGCCAAGGACTTCGTGCGCGTGCGCGACCTGGTCGATTACCTGGTCGCACGGCTGACCTGACGGGCAGCCTCAGACGACCTGGTGCAACCACCGCACGGCGACGCCGTCGCCGGCGTGCCTGAAGGTCTCCAGCTCGTCGTCCCAGGGCTTGCCGAGGAGCTTGGCGACCTCGAGCTCGAGCGTGGTCTCCCCCAGGGAGGCCTTGACGACGGCGGCCTTGAGCCGATCCTCGGGAATCATGATGTCGCCGTGCAGGCCGGTGACGGCGTGGAAGACCCCGAGCGCAGGGGTGGCACAGAATCGCGCCCCCTCGGTGCCCGAGGTCGCCTCCTCGGTGACCTCGAAGCGCAGGTGGTTCCAGCCGCGCAGGGCCGAGGTGATGGCGGAGCCGGTTCCCGGGTCACCCACCCAGGAGTACTCCGCGCGATAGCTGCCTGCCTGGGCAGGCTGCGGCGTCCACTCCACCTTCGGAGGAATACCGAGAACACCCCCCACGGCCCACTCGACGTGCGGGCACAACGCAGACGGCGCCGAGTGGATGTAGACAACTCCACGAGTCGCTGAACGAGTCACGATGGACCTCCTCTTGCTTCGGCGTCGAGGTACGCCTTCCCCAGCGGTCTCGAAAGTTGAAGCGAGGAGTCTCAGTGACTCTGTTGAACGTGTGTACTTGTGGGCCCATTGTGACCGATGGGAGCCTTGGGTGCCAGCCAAACGCTACAAAAGCCTTGTTGGGCGTGTCGCTTATGTCCCGGATGAGTGAACTGCGGAGCGTGGGCCGAGCTCCATCAGTTGCGTCAGCACCTCGGCGGCAGCACCGAGCCCGCCGAGGTGTGACTCACCGGCGATCCTGGTGAACCTGGCGTGCGGCAACCGAGAGGCCATGTGCACGCCGTGGCCGTGCGGGATGATGTGGTCCGAGTCGCCGTGCCACCAGTGCACCGGCACCTCCACGTCGGCGGCCTCGAAGCCCCACGGCCGGGTGAACAAGATGACGTCCGAGAGCGGCGCACTGACCTGGAACCGGGCACCGTTGAGCAGGTCGTCGAGGAACATCGCCCGGAACTCCGGGCGCGTCAGAAGGTCCTTGTCACCCCGCGGCTGGACGGCCGCATACCCGTCGAGGATCGGTCCGGCTATGGGGCGCACGAGCCGGATGGCCTGCGCCATCAGGAAGCCGAGCGGCACCCGGGTCAGCGAGAGAAGCGGCGCGGCGTACGGCGCGAGGGACACCAGGCCGCCGCTGATCGCATCCGCCCCCTGGGTCGGCGCCACTCCTCCGAGAACGCCCACCCCATGCACCCGGTCGGGCAGTGCAGCACCCGCGGCGAGCGCATAGGGGCCGCCTCCGGAGAGTCCGATGATGTGCAGCTTCTCGATGTCCAGGACGTCGCACAGCTGGACCAGGTCACCGGTCCAGTCGAGGATGTTCGGATAGAGGTGGGGGGTGGAGGACCCGATCCCGGGACGGTCGACGCCGATGATCCGGATGTCGTTGTCCTCGGCGAAGCGCCGCGCCTCGACCGGGATCTGGCGCCGAGCGCCGGGCGTGCCATGCATCCACACGATCGCCGACCCCCGCGGGACCCCGCACTCCGCGAAGGACAGCCTGCGACCGCCGCGGACGGCCACCGAACCCTCGAGACGCGGACGATCCAGCTCACTCATGCGCGGATTGTCGCACGCAACAACTATTTGGTCAGGCGCTGTGCGGCATCCGAACCGCAGCCGCGTCGACCACGTTGCGCGGGTCACGCAGAGCTCCGACCAGAACGCCGTCGGCCGCGATCGCGGGTCCCTCGACGACGGTGGCGAGCAGACAGGTGATGTTGTCTGTTCCCCCGGCGTCGAGGGCGGCGTCCAACAGGGCCTCGGCGGCAGCGTCGTCGTGGTGCGCCCTCAGGAGCGACTCGATGTGCGGCTCGGAGACGAGGTCGGTGAGCCCGTCACTGGCGAGCAGCACCCTGTCCCCCACCAGGAGCTGGAGCCGCGTCACGTCGCCGGACTCCGAGACCGTCCCGTCCACGCTGCGCATCACCACGTTGCGCCAGGGATGTCGGGCCACGTCCGCCTCATCGAGGTTTCCCTCGTCGACCAGCCGCTGCACATAGGTGTGGTCGGTCGTGATCCGGGTGAGGCGGCCCTCGCGCAAGACGTAGCCACGCGAGTCGCCGACGTGGGCGAGCCCGAACTGCTTGCCGTCGGTGGCCACCGCGGTGAGGGTCGTCGCCATCCCGGTCCGCGCTGCGTCCTGGCGTACGCCGGCAGCGATCTGCTCCTGCGCGAGGACCACACCCATGTGCAGCATGGCGACCGGGTCGGCCGTTGGGTCGGTGAGCGCAAGCGCCGAGACGACGTACGCCGTCGTGGCAGAGGCGATCTCGCCGGCGGCAGCACCACCGACCCCGTCGGCGACGAGCATGCAGCCCGGCCCCAGGAAACCCGCGTCCTCGTTGCCGCTGCGCACGAGACCGGCGTGACTGACCGTGACACCGGAGAACCTGAGCACCTCTTCCACCCCTCAACATTCCAACGTCTGCCGACCCTGTCTCGGTTCCCCTCCGCCAGGGCTCGCCGCCGAAGCGGCTCCCGGGTCCGACGGCCGCCCGCGGGTGCCCGGAGCCAGACAGGCAACAATGGGCCCATGGAATGGCTGCTGCTCGCGATCTCGGTGGGCCTGGTGCTCGCGTGCGGCGTCTTCGGGGCAGCTGAGTACTCCTTCGTCGCGATCGACCGTTCCGCGGTTGAGAAGGCGGCCAGCGAGGGTGACAAACAGGCACAGGGCGTACGCATGGCCCTGCGATCTCTCTCCACGCAGCTCTCCGGCGCGCAGATCGGGGTCACACTGACCAACCTGGCGATCGGCTTCCTCGCCGAGCCGGCCATCGCCAAGCTGCTCGAGACCCCGCTGGACGCCGTCGGAGTCACCGAGGGAGCTGTGCCCGGCATCTCGGTCGCGCTCGGCCTGATCCTCGCGACCATCGCCACGATGCTCTTCGGCGAACTGGTGCCCAAGAAGCTGGGGATCGCCATCCCCTTCCCCGTCGCGCGCCGCACCCAGGTCTTCATCCGCGGCTTCACCACGGTGATGACCTACCCGATCAAGGTCCTCAACGGCTCGGCGAACGCCCTCGTGCGCGCGCTCGGCGTCGAGCCGCAGGAGGAACTGCGGTCGGCCCGCTCCTCGGACGAGCTCGCCTCCCTGGCAGGTCGCTCGGCGAGCCAGGGCACCCTGGACTCCGAGACCGCCCATCTGGTCCAGCGCTCGATCGCCTTCGGGCCGCGCACGGCGGGCGAGATCATGACCCCCCGGGTCCGGATGGCCTGCGTCGACGCGACCGAGCCGGTGAGCGAGGTCATCGAGCTGTCCATCTCGACGGGCTTCTCCAAGTTCCCGGTCATCCGGGGCACCTCCGACAACGTCGTGGGCTCGGTCCACGTCAAGCAAGCCGTCGCGGTCGCGCGGTCCGAAAGGCACCACACGCTGGTGCGCGAGGTGATGGTCCGGGCCACGGTCGTCCCCGAGTCTCTGCGGCTGGACCCCTTGCTCTCGCTCCTCCGCCGCGAGGGCTTCCAGATGGCGATCGTCTCCGACGAGTACGGCGGCACGGCCGGGGTGGTCACCCTCGAGGACGTCGTGGAGGAGATCGTCGGCGACATCTCGGACGAGCACGACCGCTACGGCTCCCGGCTGCGTCAGCGGCCGGACGGCTCGTGGATCGTCTCCGGGCTGCTGCGTCCCGACGAGGTCGCCGATGCCACCGGGATCAGGCTCCCCGAGGACGACGCCTACGACACGGTGGCCGGCCTGCTGGTGCGCGAGCTCGGCCGCATCCCGGTCCGCGGTGACCGGGTGCTGGTGCCGTTGCCACTGTTCATCCCCGAGGAGGATGACGAGGAACCCGTCCAGGAGCACGCCCTGATGCAGGTGGAGCGGATGGACGTCCTTCGGGTGGACCGCATCTCGATCAAGCGGCTGATGCCGCAGCCTGAGGACCAGTCCGGTGAGGCGACATGAGCACCCAGGCCGCGTTGTTGCTCGGGCTGGTGCTCCTGCTGGGCAACGCCTTCTTCGTCGGCGCGGAGTTCGCACTCGTCTCGGCCCGGCGCACGAAGGTGGAGCCGAAGGCCGCCGCAGGATCACGGGTCGCGCGGACCACGCTGCGGGCGATGGAGGGCTTGTCCCAGATGATCGCCGCGGCCCAGTTCGGGATCACGGTGTGCTCCCTCGGTCTCGGTGCCGTGGCCGAGCCGGCGCTGGCCCACCTGGTCGAGCCCCTCTTCGGTGCCGCGCATGTTCCCGACGCCTGGCTGCACCCGGTGGCCTTCACGCTCGCGATGACGTGCGTGGTCTACCTGCACGTCGTACTCGGTGAGATGGTGCCGAAGAACCTCGCCCTTGCCGGTCCCGAGCGCGCGGCCATGGTGCTGGGTCCTCCGATGGTGGCGATGGTGGCGGTACTCAAGCCGATCGTCTACGGCCTCGACGCAGCCGCCAACGCCATCGTGCGACTGTTCAGGGTCGAGCCCCGCAGTGACGTGATCTCGACGTTCACCCTCAAGGAGGTCGAGGCGATGGTCGATGAGTCCCACGACGAGGGCATGCTCGACCAGGGCGAGTACGAACGGCTGGCCGGTGCCCTGGGGTTCACCTCACGCACTGTCGCGGACGTGCTCCTGCCGCTCGACCAGACCGAGACGGTCGAGCGCGGCGCCCGCGCGTCCGACGTCGAGCTGATCTGCGCCACCACCGGCTACTCGCGCTTTCCGGTGGTCGGCGAGGGGGGCGAGCTCGTGGGCTATCTGCACATCAAGGATGTCCTGCAGTCGGACCCACACGGCCGTGCCCGGATAATCGAGGACAAGTGGATCCGGTCGTTCGCCGACGTGAGCACCTCCGACACGCTGGTCATCGCCCTGCAGACACTTCAGGCCGAGGGCGCACACATGGCGCGAGTCCTTGACGAGGAGGGCGCGGTCGTGGGCGTGGCCACCCTCGAGGACGTCATCGAGGAACTGGTCGGCGAGATCCGCGACGCGGCCCACGCCGAGGGTCACTGAGAGGTCCCGGAGCGAGAAAGCGCGCCCGGCCGGGAGACCAGCGCCGTGGTCTGGGGGCCTCCCGGCCGGGACGAGCCACTGCCACGGTACACATATATATGCCACTCTTTGTGATATTTCACGCAGATCGTGCATTTCGGACTTCGGAGTCCGATCCCATGCCCGTAGTCGTCCTGTGCCGGGCGCGCACAGGAAGTCCCGTCGCTTCTCAGGTGGGCGAGTACTGGACCAGCCGAACGACTCGGGTGCAGTCAGGCCGGAGACGGCTCGACCGGGTCTCCGACGTGCCTTGTCCCGGCCGGCGCCGCCGCACACCGCACCCGGTCGCGGTCGCCGGCGAGGAAGAGGTACTCCACGTTGCGCAGTCGCTTGACCTCACCGACCTTCTCGCCCGTCGGCCCGTGGATGCCGATCTGTGCACCGACGTACCGCTTGGAGTCGAAGGCCAGCACCTCCACGCATTCGTGGCCCGCTTCGAGAAGTGCAGCCGTCATCTGCGCCGGGCTGATCCACGACTCGTCGTTGTAGGAGACCACCACAAGGTCGGCGCGCGCCCGGGTGATCAGGTCCGCGAGTGCTGCCGGCATCGTGCTCTTGCGGTTGAACACGCTGCGCGTGTGGTCCTCGCGGGCATCGACCCGCTTACAGGCGATCCCGTAGTGCTCCGGCTCGTCCCAGCGGACCAACGTCTCCCAGACGTGGTAGTTCGTGAAGTAGCGATGGTGGTTGTACGGCGGGTCGAGGTACATCAGGTCCACCCGGTCGAGGTCATCCACGGTCCCCATCGCGTCACCCCTGATCGTGTGACCGGCTCCCGGCAGCAGCGCGGGCACGACCAGCTCGAGGTCGCGCTTCGAGCGTGGGGACCACTGCTTGAGGTAGGCCATCTGCAACCCCGTCGTGGAGTCGACCCGGTCGGCGGCGAGCAGCAGCGCGGTCAGCAGGATCGCTCGGATCGGCCCCTCCGGGTGGTCCCGGTCGATGGCAGCGCGGATCGCGTCGATCCGCGCACCGTTGCGGGGCTGGAAGTAGCGCGACTCCTCGCAGAACGTGCGTGTGACGTAGCCGGGACTCCCGGGGAGGCCGTTGAGGCGGTCGATCTCGGCCTGAAGGGCGTCGTGGTCGACCGCTGAGGCGTCCGTGGCGATGTAGCAGTCGCTGAGGACCTCGCTGTAGGAGGCGACATCGGTCGCGGTGACCTCGATCCCTCGGCGCTTGAACTCCTGGGCCACGCGGGTGGTCCCGGTGAAGAGGTCGACAGCCGTGGAGACCTGAGCCGCGGCGGCGATGCCACCCAGCACGGGGACGAGGACCCGCTTGGAGCCGAGGTACTTGATCACAAGGGCGATGGTAGGGCGGTCGTTCTCGCCACGGTGGCGCGGCGCGTCTCCCAACACCTGTAGATTGGAGTTGACCGTTCACGAAGGAGCCTTCACCTCGGAGCCCTTCAGAGCGGCCGAGAGGCGGACGTCATGGTGACGTCGAACGGTTCCACTCCCCGACCCCCACGCCAGTCGTTGAGGCTGCGCATGAGCGAGACCCCCGGCAGCCAACCGCTTGACGGTGGCTGGTGGCCGCAGAGTCGCGACCTCACCGTCGAGCTGGGCGACCTGGTCGACAACTTTCCCGCCACCTTTGGCCGGATCGTGCGGGTGCTCTTCTCCCCACCCGACTGGGACGACTCACCCAAGCGCGTCCCCACTGCCCGCGGTTACGTCAAAGTCGGTTTCGACCCGCACGACGACACCCACGTGCTGGTGCTGAGCACCTCCGATCGCCAGGAGCTGTGTCTCCTGGTCGTCCCCCCGGACATGTCCCGGAGCAAGGGCGAGGAGACGCTGCTCGCCGCGACCACCCCCGGTTACGCCACCTCGCCGACAGCGCTGCTGGCCACCGTCAGGGAGAGCCCCGAAGTCGACAACGGTGAGCGCTGGAACGACGAGGGTGAGGCCTGGTGGGGTTCGGACACGGCTCCGTCGTACCGCAACGCCACCTGATCCCTACATCTCCCCGGCGGGCTGCTGGGCGAGCTCCACGAGGTCCGCGACGGAGTCGACGACGCGGGTGGGCCGGTAGGGGAACGTCTCGACCTGGTCGGGCCGGGTCGAACCGGTC
>JBDSXU010000285.1:0-3899 GCA_039926005.1 Marmoricola sp. | reverse complement strand
GACGACGCCCGGCAGGACACCGCCGAGCCAGCCGTACTCGGTGCCGTGTGACATGAGCCCGCCGCCACTGTTCACGAAGTCACCGATGGTGGAGGCGTTGTTGGCGAGGGCCGTTGCGCCCCGTTCGCGGACAGGTCGTTGGACGCCTGGTTGCCGGCGATCCAAATGATGCTCGGTTTGGCGGTGCCCGCACGAAGTTGGTCGAAGAACGTCTCGATCGCGGCGTCGTCGCCGTAGAAGTTCACGGGCATCGAGTACTTCACTCCGGCGCTGGCGATCGCGGCTCCCGCGTCCGAGGAGACGCCAGAGTGGGCTCGAAGCTCGGATCGACAGAGCCCAGGGCGGCGATGCTGCCATCGGCACCGCTGCGGGTGACCTGCGGCTTGATGTTGGCGATGGGCAGGTGTCCCGGCAGGTTTAACGCGGTGCCGGGATATGAGGAAGCCCGGCAGCCTCTTGATCGCAATCCGCCGCCGATGCCACGATGGCTCGTGGGAAGGCTCCCTCATGGCGCTGCACGACCTGACGTTTCTCCTGGCCGGTCCGATGGTCCGGCGCGTGGAGCCCACTCTGGTGAGCGTCTGGGTCGTGACGAGCACGGCCTGCACGGTCGGACTGCACGTATGGCCGGGCGGGGTATCTGCCGGTTCGGGGACGGGGCCGGTCTTCGACCCGGGCGGTGAGGCCGCACGCGGATCGCGCCCCACTCTCCGCATCGGCTCCAGGTTCCACGTCGCCGTGGTCACCGCCGAGGTCTCCGGCAACCAGTCGCTGCTGCCCGGGGCGAGGTACTCCTACAACGTCTCCTTCGCCGTGCCCGGCCAGGACCCCCAGGACCTTCACTCGCTCGGGCTGCTGCGCGACCGACCCACCCAACCGGCGCTCGGCTACCTGGCGGGCACGTTGCCGGGGTTCGCCACCTGCCCCCTGGCGATCGACGACCTGGTGCTGCTGCACGGCTCGTGCAACCGCATCGACGCCGCGGGTGGCCCGAACCTGATGTTCGCGATCGACGAGATGGTCCACGACTCGTTGGCCGAGCCGGCGCACCGGCCGCATCAGCTGTGGCTCAGCGGGGACCAGGTGTACTCCGACGAGATCGCCTCGGTGCTGAGCCCACATGTGACCGAGCTCGGGCGACAGCTCCTGGGCACCGACGAGTTCGTGCAGCTGATCGACGGCACAGCGACTCCGTTGCTGCCCGTCCGGCAGACCAACTTCCCGGCCGGCTACCGCCACGACCTCATGCGTGACCAGGCCAAGCTCACCTCGAGCGAGGCCGCCAGCCACCTGATCGGCATGACCGAGCGGCTCGCGATGCAGCTGCTCATGTGGTCACCCGAGGTCTGGCAGCGGACCGACGCCGGCGACGTACAGCTCTCCGCTGCCGCGACCGTCCTCCCGACCAAGGAGCCCCCGCTCGGCAGTGCACCGGACGGACTGTTCGGCCCGGGCGACCCGACCGTCGTGAAACAGCTCCTCGTCGACGCGCACAACTCGTTCAGCGCCCGCGAGCACAAGGTGAACCTGAGGAAGGCGGAGGACGAGGCGGTCCAGGTGCTCGCCTACGCCGCCAAGGTCGGGGTCATCCGCCGAGCCCTTGCCAACGTTCCCACCTACATGGTCTTCGACGACCACGACGTCACCGACGACTGGAACATCTGTCAGCTCTGGAAGGACCGCGTCTACGGGACGCCCCTGGGCCGGTCGGTCGTCCGCGACGGGCTGACCGCGTTCGCGCTCACCCAGGGCTGGGGAAACGACCCGCGGGCATACGACAGCGGGCCTGGGGCCGAGATCCTCTCCGCCGCCTCACAGCTGTTTCCCGACGGCGCTGCCGCGCCGCTCCCTGACCCCAACGCGACCGACGCCCTCGACCGGCTCCTCGGACTCGCTGGACAGCCGCCCGTCATGCGGTGGCACTACGTCATCGACGGCGCCGCGCACCGGGTGATCGCGTGCGACACCAGGACTCGGCGAGGGTTCACCGGACCGGTGTCACCACCGGTGCAGCTACCCGACGGGGAGCGTGAGCTGCAGATTCCCGCCGGTCCGTTGCCAGCCGGGCTCGAGGTGCTGATCGTCGTACTCTCCCAGCCGCTCCTCGACCCGGTCCTGCTGGGCGAGCTGACGCAGGGACTGATCTCCCGCGGTGCGGCCGCGTTCGGCTCGATCAAGGACAAGATGCTCAACCGTGTCGACGCCAAGGGCGTAGCCGGCCTGGAGACCCTCGACTACGAGGGCTGGGGAGCGCGTCCGGCCGAGATCCCCCGCCTGCTGGACCACCTCGCGACGTACCCGCGGGTCGTGATCATGTCCGGTGACGTGCACTTCTCGGTGTCGCTCGGACTGTCGTTCTGGAGGGGCCAGCAGGGCCTGGTGAGCGTGATCGGGCAGTTCACCTCGAGCGCGGTGCAGTACATCACCTTCCCCGAGGCGCTCCTGCCTGCACTCGGCCAGGGCTGGGCGAGCCAGCTCGCCGGGTCTCTCAACCCGTCCGAGTACCTCGTGTGGTCGGACCCGCCCGACACGCCCGTCAAGGCCCCAGCCCTTGCCGAGCGTGACCTGCGCCGCCGACTGCTGCACCGGCCGGTCATCGTCCCCACAACCGGTTGGCCGCAGGCCACCGAGACGCACATCGCCCCAGACTTCGCCTACCGGGTGGACCTGCTCGCCGACGAGCGTCCCGACGAGGTCCGGCCCGAGCCGGTCCGGGCGGGCACCCTGCCGGTCGAGTTCGACGACCAGGACCCGTTGCACGGCGAGAACGGGTACGCCGGCCTGGCCCGACGCCACAGCGACGCGGTGCACCGGCACGCGCACACGAGGCGGATCGGCGTCTACAACAAGGTCGCGCGCATCACCTTCCTCCACGCCGACCACACCGATGAGCCGGTGCGCCGGCTCGTAGTACGCAGCGAGCTGATGTCGATCGACCACTACAACGAGTCGCCCGACGCAGCAGCCCCCTTCACGACCCACGAGCTCGAGTTCGACCAGCCCTCCGACGCTCTCGCCCCGAGGATCCGGTGATGGCCGAGAACCGCGGCATCCTCAGCCAGATCCTGCACGACATGGCCGACTTCGTCGGACTGCTCGGCAACCTCGTCAGCGACGACGAGATGTGCCGCGCCGCCTTCGGGTTCTCCGTGGACGTCGGCGTCGTCTCCGAGCTGACCGTCATCGAGGACGGCTTCCGGAGCGCCGCGGACAGCGACCCGGACCTCGCCAAGTTCGCCGCTGCAGCGGAGCGGCTCGCCGGTATCAGCGACACGATCGAGCTGCTCGTGGAGGCCGCCCAGGCCAACCTGCCCGCCGACGTCGCCGTCGACGAGGCGCTCGGGTTGATCCTCGACACCGTGGGGAGCACGTACGTCGGGTCCCGCTGGCCGTTCGGGCTCTACCTCGCCCGCCTGCTCGGCCTGCTCGCCGAGAACACCGAGCCCGGCGCGGTGAGCAGTGGCTTCTGGCGCATCATCAGCTGGGACCGCGTGCCGGCCCTGCTCGCCGATGCCTGGGCCAGTCTCACCGCGCCCCTGGAGACCGACGAGGACGCCCGCCGGCCGACGGCCTATCTTGCCGCCCTCGGCCTGCTGGTCGCCTACACGCCGCTGCTGGTCGACAAGGTGCTGCACCGCACCATCGACCCGCTCGCGCTGCGCGTCCTCCAGGGCTGGGAGGGCGACCCGGAGTCGCTGACACCGGTGGCCGACCGGATCTCCGAGCGGTTCGTGACCATCCTGCTGACCCTCGGTGGCGAGCAGGACGACGAGGGCACCACCACAGCCGCGGAGGAGGTCTCGCTCACCCTGACGCTGGCCTACGTGCCACGCGAGCACCGCGGTCCCGGACTCTGGATCAGCCTCGGGATGGGCGGCGAGGTCGACCTGCACCTCGGC
>JBDSXU010000284.1:0-5795 GCA_039926005.1 Marmoricola sp. | reverse complement strand
ACATGCACGAGTTCGACGTCGAGCCGCAGCACCTGGCCCAGGTCGCGGTGAAGAACCACCACAACGCCGTCACCAACCCGGTCGCCCACCTGCGGTTCGAGGTCACGATCGAGAAGGTCCTCGCCGCACCCAGGGTCGTCGGCCCGTTCGGAGTGCTCGACTGCACCCCCCAGAGCGACGGTGCCGCAGCGCTGATCCTCACGAGCGAGGACGTCGCCCGTGACTTCACCGACGCCCCGGTCTGGGTCCGCGGTGTCGGCCTGGGCCTCGACCGCGTCATGCACGCGCACAAGGCAGACATGACGACCTTCCCGGCCACGACCCGAGCCGCATGTGCGGCGTACGACATGGCAGGCATCGGCCCGTCCAACATCGACGTGGCCGAGGTGCACGACTGCTTCTCCGGCGTCGAGCTGATGGACTACGAAGACCTCGGCTTCTGCGACCGCGGCGAGGCCAAGAAGCTGATCTCGTCGGGCGAGACCGAGGTCGGCGGACGCCTGCCGGTCAACCCCAGCGGCGGTCTCAAGGCCAAGGGCCACCCCCCGGGAGCCACCGGCGTCGCCCAGTGCGTCGAGCTGTTCGAGCAGCTGCGGGGCGAGGCCGTCAACCAGGTCCGCGACCCGCGCTGGGGCCTGGCTCACAACATCGGTGGGCCGACGGCGGTCGCCGCCGTCACGATCTTGGAGTCGTCGCATGTCTGACACTGGTCGCTGCGTCGTCGTCACCGGCGCCGGACAGGGCCTGGGGCGTTCGGTCGCGATGGCCTTCGCCGCACAGGGCGACTCCGTCATGGTCTCCGACATCGACGGCGACCGTGCCGCCTCGGTGGCCGAGGAGATCGTCGCGGCCGGCGGCACCGCCGTGTCCGCGCCCGCCGACGTCTCCTCCGAGCTCGACGTCATCGCGATGGCCGACGCGGCGGGGTCGCAGCTCGGCGTGCCGCGTGTCTGGATCAACAACGCGGGCCTCACCCGGCCGGCCATGCTCCACAAGATGGAGGTCGACGACTTCGACCTGGTGCTGCAGGTGCACACGCGCGGGACGTTCCTGGGCACGCGTGAGGCTGCTCGCCGCATGATCGCCGCCGATGTCGACGGGCTCATCCTCAACGTGACGTCATCGGCAGGGCTGCAGGGCACGATCGGACAGCTCAACTACTCGGCCGCGAAGGGCGCCATCACGGCGATGACCAAGTCCTCGGCCAAGGAGCTGGCCCGTCGCGGCATCAGGGTCAACGCGATCGCACCGGTCGCCGCGACGCCCATGACCGAGAAGCTGCGCGTCGACGAGAAGCTGGCGGGCCGGTTCCTCGACTCGATCCCTCTCGGCCGGTTCGGCGAGCCCGACGAGATCGCCGCCGCCTTCACCTTCCTGGCGTCCGAGGGAGGGGCCTACGTGACCGGTCAGGTGCTCTGCGTCGACGGCGGCCTCTACATGGCCAGCTGATGGACCTCGATCTCGAGCCTCGCGAGGCACGGTTCCAGCTCCGGCTCACCGAGTGGCTCGACCAGGTCGAGTTGCCGGAGGGCCTCCGTGACTACGGCGCAACACCGACGAGCGACGACGTCCCTGCGGGTCGTGCCTGGCAGCAGGCGCTCGTCGACGGTGGCTGGGCCGCGTTGTCGTGGCCCGAGCCCTACGGTGCCGGTGCCACTGTCGCCGAGCAGGCCATCTTCGCCGAGACGCTCGCGCGCCGGCACCTGCCCCGTCAATTGAGCTTCGTGAGCATGGAGCTCGCGGGTCCCATCCTCATCTCGTTCGGCACCGAGCAGCAGAAGAAGTGCCTGCTGGAGCCGCTGCGCCGCGGCGACGAGGTCTGGTGCCAGCTGTTCTCCGAGCCGGGTGCCGGGTCCGACCTGGCGGCCATCTCGACCAAGGCCGTCGCGAACGCCGACGGGTGGCGGGTCTCCGGCCAGAAGGTGTGGACGAGCGGCGCGCAGTACGCCCAGTACGGGCTGCTGCTGGCCCGCACCGACGCCACCCAGGAGCGACACCGCGGGCTCAGCTGCTTCGCCGTGCCGATGGACCGGCCGGGCATCGAGGTGCGTCCCATCCTGCAGATGGACGGCGAGTCCAAGTTCAACGAGGTGTTCCTCGACGACGTCGCCGTGGGACCGGACGACCTGCTCGGCGAGGTGGGCGGCGGCTGGGTCGTGGCCATGTCGATCCTCGGACGCGAGCGTCGCATGCTGGGCTCGCTGGCGATCGGTCTGAGCACCTCCCTGACCGATGTGCGGGTCGCGGCCGAGCAGCGTGGCATCGACGACCTGCCGTTCCGGCGCCGATGGGCCGAGCTGTGGTCGCGCGTGCAGCTGCTGCGCTGGACTTGGTTCCGGCTGCTGTCGTCGGCCAAGGACTCGGCCACCGATCCCCGTATGTCAGTGCTCAAGCTGACGTCGTCCGAGCTGCAGCAGGAGGTCGCTGGCTTCGGCGCCGACGTGCTCGGGCGCGACTTCCTGGTCGGCGCCGCCGGCGGGCCCTGGCGACACGCGTTCCTCGCGAGCCACGGGGCGACCCTCGCCGGCGGCACCTCGGAGGTGCAGCGCAACATCCTGGGCGAACGCGTCCTGGGACTCCCGCGATGACCGCGGACCGCAGGACCCATTACGATCCGCCGCCGTCCTGCCCGGCCCAGACAAGGAGCAACGACCATGGGTGCAATTGACTACTGGTGCAATATCTTCACCGACGAGGGCATCAAGCAGACCTTCGAGGATCCGCGCGAGGTCGCCGACGTGGTCGAGTGGTGGGGCCTGAAGTTTACTGGCAAGACAGTCGAGGAGTTCGTCGCCTATATGGACGCAGCCGATGTCGACGTGGCGATCATCCCCGCTGCCAAGATGGGATCGTTCGACACCGGTCAACTCATCTGGGACGTCAAGGAGGAGGCGGTCGTCGAGCTCATCGAGGCAGCGCCTCAGGGACGGCTGAAGGCGATGTTCGGCATCGACCCGCGCGAGGGCATGTCGGGTGTGCGACGTCTGGAGGAGTGGCACAAGACCGGCCACTTCGTCGGTGCGCACCTGCACTCCTACGGATTCAACCTGCCGGTCAACCACCGCAAGTTCTACCCGTTCTACGCCAAGTGCGTCGAGCTCGGCATCCCGGTCACGATGCAGGTCGGCCACTCGGCCGAGCGCATGCCGTCGGCCATGGGGCGTCCGATCCTGATCGACGACATCGCGCTCGACTTCCCCGAGCTGACGATTGTCGGCGCGCACACCGGATGGCCCTGGGTCGAGGAACTCGTCGCCCTGGCGTGGAAGCACCGCAACGTCTACATCGGCACGTCCGCCCACCACCCCAAGTACTGGGACCCGGCGCTGGTCGCCTTCGCCGACACGCGCGGTCGCGGCAAGGTGCTGTGGGGCACCGACTACCCCGTGTTGGACTATGCCGACGCCCTGGCCGCAATCGACGGCTTAGGCTTGAAGGAGGCTGCCCGAGACCTTGTCAAGGGTGCCGCCGCCCGCCAGGTCTACGGTCTGGAATGAGGTTGACCACGTGCGGCTCCGAGCCGTATCGGCATATCAGTCGAATGCCTCGCCACGTACTATCATGTGCAGGAATGTCTGGTCTCCGATCCGGGATCCGACCGAGACCATCTGTACTGAGAGGCCCTGTGATGACCGGTTCGACACTGTCTGCGGGCTCGATGAAGCCTGCGCGCTCGATCAAGACGTCCGAGCGTGTCGCCCGCGATCTCGTCAACCACATCGTCGAGAACGATCTTGCCGAGGGTACGAAACTGCCCAACGAGAAGCAGCTCGTCGAGGTGTTCGGGGTTGGACGTAGCACGTTGCGCGAGGCGCTGCGTCTGCTCGAAACCCGTGGGGTCATCACCGTGCGTCCCGGTCCCGGTGGTGGTCCGATCGTTCGCCGGCCACGGGCCGACGACCTGCGTGAGGGGCTGACCCTCATCCTTCAGTTCAGTGGGGGATCGCTGAAGGACGTGCTCGACGCCCGCACGGCTCTCGAGCCGATGATGGCCCGGCTGGCGGCAGAGTGCATCACCGACGAGCAGCTCGACGAGCTGGCAGCCAGTGTCCAGCGCATGCGCGACGGGTCCGGAGATCACGAGATCTTCCTGTCCGAGAACCAGTTCTTCCATACGACGATCGCCGACCTCACCGGCAGTGGCGTGCTCCGCACGTTCAACGACACGCTGAAGTCGATCGCCGATGGGGTCGTGGTGGGGGTCGAGTACTCCACCAGGCGCAGGCTCGCAGTGGCCACGGCGCACGAGAAGGTCGTCGACGCGTTGCGCACCCGAGACCCCGACGCGGCAGCAGAGGCCATGCGGACCCATGTCGGCGAGGCCGGCGACTTCTGGAAGCGCAAGTACCCCGAGTTGATTTCCCGACCCGTCCGATGGGTGCACTGATCAGATGAAGTTCTCACTCACGCCTGAGCAAGAAGACCTCGCCCAGGTGCTGTCGTCCTATCTCGACGACCGCGCACCGCTCACCACGACCCGCGCTCTTCTCGAGGCCGGCACGGCCTTCGATCCCGACGTCTGGCACCAGATGGCCACCGCCCTCGGGCTCCAGGGCGTGGACGTCCCCGAGGCGCTCGGGGGCACGGGCATGTCGACCGTCGAGATGAGCATCGTGATGCACGAGGTCGGCCGTCGACTCTACTCAGGTCCGCTCCTCGCGTCGACCGGCATGGCGCTGAGCCTGCTGCTGGCGGTCGACGCACCTGGCTCCCTGGTCCAGTCGCTGGTCGCTGATGTCTGCGGCGGCAGGGTCGTTGTCGCCGCGGTCTCCGACGCGGGCGGAGCGTGGACGACATCGTCGGTGATCACGACCGCCGAGTCCGCAAAGGAAGCCTGGACTCTGACCGGCGTCAAGCAGCTCGTTCTCCAGGCCGATGTCGCCGATGTGCTGCTGGTCGCCGCGGTGCTGCCGGGCGGCACGGCCGCCCTCTTCACGGTCGAGCCCACTGCCGCAACCGTCACGGTGCTCGAGTCGCTCGACCCCACCCGGCACCTCTGTATGGTCCAGTTCGAAGGGTCCCCCGCGCAGCTCGTGGTCGGTGACGCCTCCCGCGCGATAGAGCGCGGGGCTCAACGGGCATCGGTCGCGCTGGCTGGCGAGTCGCTCGGTGCTGCACGGCAGGCGCTGGAGGCTGCCGCGGCCTATGCGACCGATCGCCGTCAGTTCGCCCAGCCGATCGGGGTCTTCCAGGGGGTCAAGCACCGCCTGGCCGACGCGCTGGTCGACATCGAGCTCGCCACGTCCGCGGTCTACCTGGCGGCGTGTCACGTCGACGCCGACGACCGGTCGCAGGCGCTCGCATCGGTGCCCATGGCGCTGCGAGCTGCGACCGATGCACTGAGTCGGGCGGCCCGCGATGCCGTCCAGGTGCACGGCGGCGTCGGGTTCACGTGGGAGTACGACGCCCACCTGTTCGTCAAGCGCGGGCGCGTCAGCAGAGAGCTGCTCGGCAGTCCCGCCGAGCGCCTCGACGCTCTGTACGTGCACGGACCTCAGCTGGCGCGCAACTCCTGATCGGTCCTTTCTTCTGAGACCGCCCGACGGCCACCTGTCTACGACGGGTGGCCGTCGTGCGTCGTGTGTGACCCGTTCGTCGGAACGGTGTCTTCCCATGGTCGCGAACTCCGTGATAGTTATGATTAATAGTCATTAATTAGGGGAGATCTTCGAGCCATGTCTTCACCGCTGCAGGGCGTCCGCGTCCTCGACCTCACCCGTCTGCTTCCCGGCAACTACGCCACCTACCTGCTCGCGTCGCTGGGTGCCGAGGTCGTCAAGATCGAAGATCCCGGC
>JBDSXU010000283.1:0-4726 GCA_039926005.1 Marmoricola sp. | reverse complement strand
TCCGGCCCGACAACCCGGACCCGCTGACGCCGAACTGGAAGCACCTGCCGATCGGATACCACGGTCGCTCAGCCTCGATCGTGGTCTCGGGCACCGACGTCGTGCGCCCCGCCGGCCAGCGGAAGGGGCTGAAGGACGAGTCCCCTGTCTTCGGTCCCTCGACCCGGCTCGACATCGAGGCCGAACTCGGCTTCGTGGTCGGCGCCGGCAACCCAATGGGTGAACCGATCGCGGTCGAGGAGGCCGAGGACCACATCTTCGGCGTAGTCCTCTTCAACGACTGGTCCGCTCGGGACATCCAGGCCTGGGAGTACGTGCCGCTGGGCCCCAACCTCGGCAAGTCGTTCGCGTCCACCATCTCCGCGTGGGTGGTCCCGCTGCTCGCGCTGGAGGCCGCCAAGGTTCAGACCCCGGCCCAGGAGCCGGCGGTGCTGCCATACCTCGCGCTCGAGCTCCCGTGGGGCTTGGACATCGACCTCGAGGTCGAGTGGAACGGCCATGTCGTGAGCCGCCCGCCCTACAGCGCGATGTACTGGTCACCGGCCCAGATGCTCGCCCATCTGACCGTCAACGGCGCCCCGACCCGCACCGGTGACCTCTTCGCCAGCGGCACCATCTCAGGGCCCGACAAAGACCAGCGCGGTGCGTTCATAGAGCTGACCTGGGGCGGGCGGGAGCCCGTGGACGTCGGCGGTGCGCAGCGCACGTTCCTTGAGGACGGCGACGAGATCGTGCTGCACGCGACGGCTCCAGGACCTGACGGCACCCTCATCGGCTTTGGCGAGGCGCGCGGCAGGATCCTCGCGTCCAAGCTCGCCGGGGATGCCTGATGGACAAGACGGCCACGAGCGCCGAGGAAGCCGTCCACGACATCCCGTCTGGGGCAACCCTCGCCGTCGGCGGCTTCGGGCTCTGCGGCATCCCGTCCGTGCTCATCGGCGCACTGTTGGAGGCCGGCACCGACGGGCTCGAGGTCGTCTCCAATAACGCCGGAGTGGACGACTGGGGCCTCGGGTTGCTGCTGTCGGCCGGCCGGCTCCGCCGCGTGGTGTCGTCGTACGTCGGGGAGAACAAGGAGTTCGCGCGGCAGTACCTGGCGGGCGAGCTCGAGGTCGAGCTGACGCCGCAGGGCACGTTGGCCGAGCGCATGCGGGCCGGCGGGTCCGGCATACCGGCCTTCTACACCGCGACCGGCATCGGCACCCAGGTCGCCGACGGCGGACTACCGTGGAAGTACGCCGCCGACGGCGCCGTGGACGTCTTTTCGCCCCCGAAGCACACGCGGCAGTTCGATGGCCGCACCTACGTCCTCGAGCGCGCGATCGTGACCGACTTTGCGCTCGTGAGGGCCTGGAAGGGCGACCGGCACGGGAACCTCGTGTTCAAGGACGCCGCCCGTAACTTCAACCCGCTCGCCGCCATGTCAGGCAAGGTCTGTGTCGCGGAGGTCGAGCAGCTTGCCGATCCCGGCGAGATCGCCCCGAACGACGTCCACCTGCCTGGCGTCTACGTCCACCGTGTCGTGGCTCTTACCCCGGAGCAGGCCGCCGACAAGCGTATCGAGAAGAGGATGACGCGATGACGACGAGGTGCCAGGAACCGCTGAGCCCTGAGGAGTTCGTGGCAACTGTGCTGTCCACCGTCGAGTCCGAGGAGTGCGCCGATGGCGTTGACGCGTGAGGAGATGGCGGCCCGAGCCGCGGCGGAGCTGCAGGATGGCGACTACGTCAACCTCGGCATCGGTCTGCCCACCCTCGTGCCGAACTACGTATCCGACGACGTCGAGCTGGTGCTCCAGTCGGAGAACGGCATCCTCGGCGTAGGCCCCTATCCCATCGAGGGCGAGGAGGATCCGGACCTCATCAACGCGGGTAAGGAAACCGTGACCGTGCGGCGCGGCGCGAGCTTCTTCGACTCGGCCACGTCATTCGGAATGATTCGCGGAGGCAAGATTGACACCGCAATCCTCGGCGCAATGCAGGTCTCAGCCTCGGGTGACATCGCCAATTGGATGATTCCCGGGAAGATGGTCAAGGGCATGGGTGGCGCGATGGATCTGGTCCACGGAGCCAAGAAGGTCATCGTGCTCATGGAGCACCTCGCCAAGGACGGCTCATACAAGATCGTGAACGAGTGCTCGCTGCCCTACACCGGCCGCGGTGTCGTAGAGCGGATCATCACGGACCTCTGCGTGCTCGACATCACCCCCGAGGGGCTGAAGCTCATCGAGCTGGCCCCCGGAGTGATCGAGGACGAAGTGCGCGAGAAGACTGAGCCGTCGCTCCTCGCGTAGCGGAAAAGCCAGTCTGACCTGGCGTGCCCCCCGACCTCGGTCAATGGCTACGGGCCGGTCTCGAGCGGGAGACCGTCCCGCATCGAGCGAAGCAGGCGGCGCAGCGCATCGACGGCGTCCTTCGTGACGGCCGCGGAACCGACGGTCACCTGTTGGAAGACGAGCCCGTCCAGCGCTGCGAAGACGAGGTCTGCCATCGGGCCGTCCCCGATGCCGATGCGCGCGAGCCCCTCGCGGGCCGCCGCCCGGTAGGAGGCGTAGAGCTCCTCGGCGTGCTTGCGTGCCTCCGGGCTCCGACGAGACTCCAACAACACCTCGTACTGGAAGGCATGCAGGTCCGGGTCGCGTTCGACCATGTCGGCGAAACCCCGGACGAAGTCGTCCGGGGTGCCGCTCTCGGGGCGCAGCGAGGTCAGGTCGATCGAGCGTTGAACGCTGTGTCGCAGTGCTTCCAGGAGCAGAGCGTCGCGTGACCCGAAATGGTGTGCGACGAGGCCGTGGGTGACGCCCGCTTCGGCGGCAACCGAGCGGTAGGTCAGGTAGCGCAGGCCGCGCCGAGCAACGACGCTGATCGCCGCATTCAGGAGCGCCTCACGGCCGGCCCCGTATCCAGGGCGCTCGACTTGGGTGGTTGCGAAGGCGCCGTCTGCAGTCATGCGTGCAAGGTTAGACTGGTTGGCTATCCATTTGGCAAGGAGGCCTCGCGATCGCGGCTCGGCCGTCGCGCTGCTCGGGAGCCCGAGGCGTCCGTGTGGGGCGTCAGGACTGGGCGCCGCCCAGGCTGTGCGTGAACCGTCAACGAATGTACTCGTCTGGCCCATGTCCCAGAACGTTTGCTGTCCCAGAGTTGAGTCCTGGCTTCCTGACGGGCTCCGGCTGCTCTGAGCATCCGCCGGTCGACCGCCTACCCGAGATCCATGAGGAGTGCTTCGTGCCCGACCAACCTGCTGAACGCAGTGCAGACCGCGTCGCCCTGGTCACCGGGGGCGGCTCCGGGATCGGCGCCGCGACTGCCGCCGTCCTGCAGTCGTCGGGCTGGCAGGTTGTGATCTGTGGCCGTCGCCAGTCCGCACTGGACGCCGTCGCGGCGACCACGGGGGCGGCGACCATCGCAGCCGATGTCTCCACCCCCGATGACGCCCGCCACTTGGTGCAGGTGACCGTCGAACGATTCGGACGCCTGGATGGACTGGTATTGAACGCCGGCGTGGTCCGCCCTGGTTCTGTCAGCGAGCTCTCCGATGAAGACTGGGACGCCATGGTCGCGACCAACCTCAGCGGGCCGTTCCGGATCCTGCGAGAAGCGCTGCCGCACCTGGTGAACTCCGGCGGCAGCGTGGTCGGCGTGGCGTCAATGAGCGCCCTCCGAGCGACCAGCGGTACCGCCGGCTACAACGCCACCAAGGCCGGCCTGGTGATGCTGATGCAGTCCATCGCAGTCGACCACGGGCCCCTCGGTGTTCGCTGCAACGTGCTGTGCCCAGGGTGGACCCGGACCGAGATGGCGGACGGCGAGATGGCCGAGCTTGCATCCGAGCGCGGGATCGACGTTGAAACCGCCTACCAGCAGGCCACCGCGATGGTCCCGCTGCGCAGGGCGGCCGAGGCAGAGGAGGTGGCCGCTGTCGTGAAGTGGCTGCTCTCCGACGAAGCCTCCTACGTCAACGGCGCTGTCCTGCCCGTCGACGGCGGACAGGCCCCTGTCGACCCTGGAGCGATCGCTTTCGACCCTCGTCTCACCATCGCGAGCTCGTCCTAGCCGTCGAGCCTGCGCCCCAGCACCTCACCAAACCCCAACCAAAGGAAGTTCGATCATGACCATGGAGACCTCCCAGTCCTTTACCTGGAACAAGGACGAGTGGACGCCGCTCAGCGAGATGGCGGACGGATTCGACGAGTACCGGCCCCCGCTGAGCGACGCCCTGGTCGGGCAGCGCATCGAACTCAGCTGCGTGCTCGTCGGCGTCGACAACTCCGAACACACCTTGACCCACGAGTTCACCGAGGGCGAGCTGACGTGGTCGGTGACGAACGACGAAGGCGTCCGAAGCGGCCGCACCGAGTACGAGGCCTTCGAGATGCAGCCGGGTCTGTTCTTCCTGCACTACCGCCGTCCCGAGGCCGACCACCCTGTCGTCGTCACCGCCGCCTTCGACCTCAGCACCGGCCAGGTCACGGGCGCCGTCGGCGAGCTGGGGCTGGGCTCGGAGCCGCACCTGGCCCGTCAGAGCTGGTTCCAGGGCCAGGTCGTCGACTCGACTGCGTCGCGTGCGGACGCGCACCCCCACACCGACGAGCTCATCGGCCGCCGGGTGCGCTACGCCTACAGCGGGGACGACGTGTACGACCACGTCTACCTCAACGGGCAGCTGTTCACCTGGTTCTGCGCCAGCGGCGCGGAGGCCGGCTTCGGCGACACCGATCGGTGCGTTT
>JBDSXU010000282.1:0-2556 GCA_039926005.1 Marmoricola sp. | reverse complement strand
GGTTGCGGCCTACAGCGGGGTCGCAACAACGGGTGGCATCGCGGACATCGCCAGCTCGGCCGACACGGCGGCGACGCAGCAGCACGCGAGTCCGAGCATCACCGCGCCCGACGGCGCGTGGGTGGTCCAGCTGTGGGCTGACAAGTCGACTTCCACCGCGGCCTGGACGCCTCCCAGCGGGGTCACCTCGCGTGGCACCAGCTTCGGAACTGGCTCGGGTCACACGTCGGCACTGCTGGCGGACTCAGGTGCACCCGTCGCGGCCGGGACGTACGGCGGGGGGGTGGCGTCGACCGATGCCTCGTCCGCCAAGGGCGTCGCCTGGACGATCGCGCTGAAGTCTTCCTGAGCACAACACCTGGATGCGAGACCTCTAGGCTGATCGCGTGACCGACCCTGACATCTCGCAGCCCATCGATCCCGACGACCACGCCCTCGCCGCATGGACCGCCACCATGGCCGGGCAGCTGTTGCTGCAGGTGCGTGAGCAGGGACTGGAGGGCAGGGCCCTGAAGGATGCAGGGGACCAGTCGGCCCACGACCTCCTGATGCGCCTGCTCGGTGAGTACCGCCCCGGCGACGCGGTGCTCAGTGAGGAGGGCAAGGACGACAAGGCCCGGCTCAAGGCCGACCGGGTCTGGATCGTGGACCCGCTCGACGGCACCCGCGAGTTCTCCGAGCCGCCGCGCGAGGACTGGGCGGTGCACGTGGCTCTGTGGGAGCGCGGTGAGCTGGTGGCAGGCGCCGTGGCCCAGCCGGACCTCGACATGACCTGGCACACCGGCCGACCACCCGTCGTACCCCCGTCCAGGGCGAGCCGGCCCCGACTGGTGGTCTCCCGCACGCGGCCGCCCGAGTTCGTCAAGACGCTCGCCGAGGAGATGGACGGCGAGCTGGTGCCGATGGGATCGGCCGGTGCGAAGGCGATGTCGGTGATCCGCGACGTCAGTGACGCCTCCGTGCACGCGGGCGGACAGTACGAGTGGGACTCCGCCGCCCCGGTGGCCGTGGCGCGCGCCGCAGGGTTGTTCACGAGCCGGGTAGACGGCAGCCCGCTCGTCTACAACCAGGACGACGTCCTCCTTCCGGACCTGATCATCTGCCGTCCTGAGCTCTCCGAACGGATCCTCGAGTTCATCCGCGAGCACGGCACCTACTGAGGCGCCTCGATGCCTTCGTCTGCGATCGAGATCGAGGTCGACGACCGGGTCGTCCGGGTCTCCAACCCCGACCGCGTCTACTTCCCGGCTCGAGGCGAGACCAAGCTGGACCTGGTCGAGTACTACCTCTCGGTCGGGGACGGCATCGTGAACGCGTTGCGCGAGCGACCCTGCATGCTGCACCGCTTCCCAACGGGGGTGACGGGGGAGAAGGTGCACCAGAAGCGGCTGCCCAAGGGGGCGCCGCCCTGGATGGAGACCGTGCAGGTGCACTTCCCGCGCTGGAACCGGACGGCCGACGAGCTCTGCGTCACCGAGCTCGCCCAGGTCGTGTGGGCCGTGCAGATGAGCACGGTGGAGTTCCACCCCTGGAACAGCCGTCGCGCCGACACCGAGAAGCCCGACGAGTGGCGCATCGATCTCGACCCCGGTCCCGAGTGCCCATGGACGACGGTCCAGCGCGTGGCCCACGTCGCCCACGAGGTGCTCGACGACCTGGGCGCGACCGGATTTCCCAAGACGAGTGGCGGTTCCGGGATGCACGTCTATGTGCGAATCCGGCCCGACCACGGCTTCAAGGACGTACGCCGAGCCGCGCTGGCGTTCGCTCGCGAGGTGGAGCGTCGGTCGCCCGACGTGACCACCACCTGGTGGCGCAAGGACCGCGACCCGAGCCAGCTCTTCGTGGACTACAACCAGAACGCTCGCGACCACACCATCGCGGCCGCCTACTCGGTCAGAGGCAACCCCGAGGCGACCGTGAGCACTCCTGTCGAGTGGTCGGAATTAGACCAGTGTGAGCCCCACGATTTCACCATCGCCACGGTGCCCGCGCGGTTCGCCGAGATGGGCGATCTGCATGCCGGGATCGACAACGCGGTCTTCGACCTCGCCCCGCTCATGGAATGGGTCAAAAGAGACGAAGCGGCTGGCGAAGAGCCTCCGGTGGAGTCCTGACCTACTGATAAGTAGGTGTGCAGGACCGGGTTCGCAGCGACCTCGGATTTCGTTGAACCTTCATTAGACATAGCCCATCTGGATTTTGCGAGGTAGTCCAGTTGGACTACAGTCGCGGCTTTGTGAAACATCAAGCCGGTCGTAAGTCTCGGAATGCGCGACTCGGCACATCGAGAGAGGACCGCCATGAACAAGCCCAAACTCTTCGGGATTTGGAGACGCAACAGCTCGCCCAGAATAGGCCTGACGCCCTGGGTGCTGGGTGCCGCACTGGTCGTAGGACTTGTGGCTCAGGGTCAGTCGACCCCAGTTGTCTCGGACAATCTCAAGACCGTTGCATCTCCCACCGGTTGCGCCGTGAACGCCAACCTCGAGCCCACGTGTGGCAAGACCCTTTCTGGCGCATACGCCCGACCATCCGGTGGCCAGGGCTACCCCC
>JBDSXU010000281.1:0-1885 GCA_039926005.1 Marmoricola sp. | reverse complement strand
CCGCGGAAACGTCTCGGACTATCCGGGCCGTCGAAAGCACTCTCAGAACGGGTACGTCGGGGGCTCCGCGCGGGCGGTGATCCAACGGGTCTCGGTGAAGGCCTCGATGTTGGCAGCCGCACCGCCGAAACGGGAGCCGGTGCCGGAGGCCGCCACGCCGCCGAAGGGTGCGTTGGCCTCGTCGTTCACCGTCTGGTCGTTGATGTGCACGATGCCGGTGGGGATCCGGTCGGCGAGGGCCAGGCCACGCATGACGTCCCGGGTCACGATGCCCAGCGAGAGGCCGTAGTCGCTACGCCGGGCCATCTCGACCGCCTCGTCCTCGTCGGCGATGCGGGTGACCGGCGCGACCGGGCCGAAGATCTCCTCGGCGAACGCAGGGTGGTCGGGAGTGACCTCGGACAGCACGGTCGGGCGGTAGAACAACCCGTCATAGTTGGCTCCGGCCGCGGCCTTCGCGCCACCGTCGGTGCTCGCCGTCACGAGCTGGTGGATCTTGTCGCGCTGGCCCTCGTCGATCACCGGCCCGAGCGCGACCTGCTCGGTCGCGGGGTTGCCGACCGGCAGGTGGCTGGCCTTCTCGGCGAGCGCCTCGACGAAGTCGTCGTAGACCCGCTCGTGCACCAGATGGCGACCGGTGGTCATGCAGATCTGGCCCTGGTGGAAGAACGAGCCCCAGGCGGCGAGGTTCACGGCCTGCTCGACATCGGCGTCCTCGAGCACGAGCATCGCCGAGTTGCCGCCGAGCTCGAGGTGCGCGCGCTTGAGGTGCTTGCCGGCAGCCTCGCCGACCAGACGGCCCGCCTGCGTCGAGCCGGTGAAGGAGATCACCCGGACGTGGGGGTCGGCGATCATCGCCTGTCCGACCTCCGCACCTCCCGGCAGCAGCTGGAGTACGCCGGCAGGCAGACCTGCCTCCTCGAAGACCCGCACGATGTTCACCCCGCCGGTCACCACCGTCCGCGGGTCGGGCTTGAGCAGCACCGAGTTGCCCAGGGCCAGAGCCGGGGCGACCGACCGGATGCTCAGGATGAGCGGCACGTTGAACGGCGAGATCACCGCGACGACACCGGCCGGGACACGCTTGGCCATCGACAGTCGAGGCTGCTCACTCGGGAGGATCTCGCCGAGGGAGGCTCCTGGCAGACCGGCCGAGGCGTAGCACTCCTCGGACGCCACGTGCAGCGCGAACCCAGCCATCCCGGGGACGGCGCCGACCTCGCGGACGTTCCAGTCCGACAGCTCCTCGGCATGCTGGGTGAAGAGATCACCGGCCTTGCGGAGAACCGCTGCGCGCGCGGGATGCGGCAGCGCAGCCCACTCCTCCTGCGCGCGGGAGGCGGAGGCCGCGGCGTCAGTCACGTCCGGGGCACTGGCCCGGCCGGTGCGTCCCAGCTCAGCGCCCGTCGCGGGTTCCACGATCGGCGCATCGCCTGCGGACCCGCGCTTCTAGGCCTCGTCGAGGAAGATGTTCCCGGCCCATTCGGCCCCGTCCAGCAGCTTCACATCGCCCATGCCAGCACCATACGACCGGGGTGTCAGCGGCGCGATGCCCGGAGAGCGCGCAGCCCCCAGGAGCCGAGCACGATCGCGATCACCACGTTGACCACGATCAGGATCCCGTGCGCGACGAAGTACCCCGTGGGACGGTCCTCCTCGGTCGAGACGAGCGCCTTGGTGAACTGGGCGTAGGTCACGACGTTCCAGACCGCGACGGCGAGCAGGACGAGGGCGTGCTTGCGTTCGAGCTTCACCCCGGGAGCCTACGAGGGTGGCCAAGGGTTGAGACGCCTCGCGAAAGTATCGAGACGAGCACGGGTCGAAAGGCGGGATCCGGGCGCAGAATGGAGTCATGTCTCGCGGCAGCGAGACGGCCCAACGCCAG
>JBDSXU010000280.1:0-7267 GCA_039926005.1 Marmoricola sp. | reverse complement strand
GGTGGGAGACCGCCTGCTCAGCGACCTGCTCCGCGGCCGTACCCCCGACCAGGCACTCGCCACCGAGTGGCGCCGTGGCGTGCTGCCGCCCGGGCGTCTGGGTTGGCGTCTCGGTCAGCGGCTCACCAGGGAAGCTGTTCCGGTGGCCGAGATGGTCGAGTCGGTCACTCAGGGCCAGCATCCGCGAGCGGTCGACGTCGACGTCGACCTCGGTGCCGGGCGCCGGTTACGGGGCACCGTCACCGGGCTCTACGGCGAGCGCATCGTCATCGCCACCTTCTCGCGGCTCGGCCCCAGACAGTGGCTCGAGGCATGGATCCCCCTGCTGGCGCTGTGCGCCACCCACCCGGGACGCCGCTGGTCGGCGGGCGCAATCGCCAAGGGCGAGAAGGGTCGCCACGGAGCTCCGGATCAGGAGGTCGCTCGGGTCGGGTTCGTCAGTGTCGACGGGGCCACCGAACTGCTTCGAGACCTGGTGGGGATGTACGACGCCGGCCAGTGCGAGCCCCTGCCGCTCCCGCTCAAGACCGGGCACGCCTGGGCAGCGCGCCGCCGTCCGGGCAACGACATGGCCGTCCGTCGTGACGCGGAGTTCAAGTGGCTCTCGAACAAGTTCCCCGGCGAGAACGACGACGCCGCGCACGTCGCGGTGTGGGGCCCGGGTGCCCCGCTCGACGTGCTGCTCGGTGAGCCCCGCTCCGGTGAGTCCTACGACGGTGAGACCACTCGGCTCGGCGCGCTGGCCCTGCGACTGTGGCGTCCCATGCTGGAGCGGGCGAAGCGATGACGGCCGCGCACCCGATCGAACCCGCGCCGTTCGACATCCTCGGGCCGCTGCCCGAGGGCTGCACCACCACGGTCCTCGAGGCCAGCGCCGGCACCGGCAAGACGTTCACCGTCGGGGCGCTGGTGGCCCGCTACGTGGCCGAGGGAGTCGCGACGCTCGACGAGATGCTGGTCATCACCTTCGGCCGCGCGGCCAGCCAGGAACTGCGCGAGCGGGTGCGCGAACAGCTCGTGGCTGCCGAGCGCGCGCTGGCGGAGCCTTCGAGGATCGCCCCGGCCGACGAGTTGCTGAAGTATCTGGCGAGTGCCGACGTCGAGCTGCGTCACAAGCGCATCACCGACGCGCTGGCCGGGTTCGACGGTGCGACCATCGCGACCACTCACCAGTTCTGCCAGCTCGTGCTCCGCTCGCTCGGCGTGGCCGGCGACACCGACTCGCGCGCCCAGCTGGTCGAGAGTCTCGACGACCTGGTGGTCGAGGTGACCGACGACCTATATCTCCGGCAGTTCGGCTCCGACTCCGAGCCGCCGCAGTTCGACCGGTCGGCCGCGCTCAGACTGGCCCGGGCGGCCGTCGGGGACCCCCTAGCCGTGCTCGCTCCCTCTGACGCGGAGCCCGGCAGCAAGGCCCGGGTCACGGTGGACTTCGCCCACGATGTGCGGGACGAGGTCGAGCGCCGCAAGCACAGGCGCGGCGTCCTGTCATACGACGACCTGCTGAGCCGGCTCGCGAACGCTCTCGTCGAGGATGACGCTCCGGCCCGAGAGCGCATGCGACAACGCTGGAAGGTGGTCCTGGTCGACGAGTTCCAAGACACCGACCCGGTGCAGTGGGACGTCCTCGACCGGGCGTTCACCGCTCACGCCACGCTGATCCTCATCGGTGATCCCAAGCAGGCGATCTACGCCTTCCGCGGTGGTGACGTGGTCGCCTACCTCAAGGCGGCGGGGACTGCAGCGTCCCGGAGCACACTGGCCACCAACTGGCGCACTGACGCCCCGTTGGTCGACGCGCTGCAGAAGCTGAGCCGGGGCGCCGAGCTGGGCGACACCCGCATCACGGTCCTCGGCGTCGAGGCGCACCACCAGCAGAGCCGGCTCGTCGGCGCCCCCGCATCTGCGCCGTTCCGGTTGCGCCAGCTTCGCGCCGCCGACTTCCCCACGGGTCGCGACGGCACCGTGCGCATCGACGCCCTGCGCGAGCACATCGCGGTCGACCTGGCTTCTGACGTGGCCCGGCTGCTCGGCTCGGGCGCGACGTTCGAGGGCAGACCGATAGCGGCGGGAGACGTGGCGCTCCTGTTCTCCAGCGTCAAGCGGGTGGATGCGGTCCGCGCGGCACTGGCCGAGCACCACATTCCTTCCGTCGTCGCCGGGGGCAGCAACGTGATGTTGAGCCGCGCAGCTGACGAGTGGCTGGCGCTCCTCGAGGCGCTCGAGCAGCAGCGCACCAACCGGGTCCGCGCGGTGGCGCTGACCTCGTTCGTCGGTGAGTCACCCCTGTCGCTCGACGCCGGCGGCGACGCGTTGGCCGACCAGGTGGCCGAACGCATTCGTGGGTGGCTCGATCTCTTCCGCACCCGTGGTGTCGCTGCCGTGCACGAGGCCGCCCGAGCTGCGGGACTCTCGGGTCGCGTGCTCGCGCAACCCGACGGAGAGCGGCTGGTGACCGACCTCGAGCATCTGGGACAGCTGCTCCACGAGACTGCGAGACGCAACCGGCTCGGGCTCCCGGCGCTGCTCGAGTGGTTCCGCGCCGAACGCCGGGACGCGCTCGCCTCGACCGAGCGCACGCGGCGGCTCGACACGGATGCCGCCGCCGTCCAGCTCCTGACGATCCACGGCAGCAAGGGTCTGCAGTACCCCGTCGTCTACCTGCCGCACTTCTTCGACTGCTACGTTCCCGACCCGGCCGAGCTGCTGTTCCACGACGAGTCGGGGACGCGGCGGCTCGACCTGGCCCGGTCGCCGGACGCGATGCGCCGGGCCCGCGCCGAGAACGCCGGCGAGGAGCTCCGGCTGACCTACGTCGCGCTGACCCGGGCGCAGTCCCAGGTCGTCACCTGGTGGGGGCCGAGCCAGAACGCAGCGCACTCCGGGCTAAGTCGGCTTCTCTTCGGCCGTCCGGCGGGGCAGTCTGCCGTGCAGGAACGGATTCAGGTGCCGACCGACTTCGAGGCGAGCGCGGCTTTGACCGCCTGGCAGGAGGCGGGTGCGCTGAGCCTGGAGCTGTCCACGCGTGAGCCGGGGCCAGTGTTGGCGGCGGGGCACGGGCCGGGCCGCGTCGCTGTACGCCGGTTCACTCGCTCGCTCGACACCAACTGGCGTCGCACTTCCTACTCCGGACTCATCCGCGCCGAGGACCGGGTCGTGAGCACCGCGGTCGACGTCGAGCCGGAGGTGCCTGGCACTGTCGATGAGGGGGCTGAGAGTGTGGAAGGCGGGTTCGAGACGGTCGCTGAGGCTTCCTTCTCAGCCCCGGACCTGGTCGACGTCTTGTCCCCGATGGCAGATCTCCCGGCCGGTGCCACGTTCGGGTCACTGGTCCACGGCGTACTCGAACACGCCGACCCGCAGGCCCCTGACCTCCGTGCCGAGCTGCGACGCCACATCGACGACCAGCGACGTTGGTGGTCGGTCGAGACCGGGTCAGAGGAGCTGTCCGAGGCGCTGCTGCCGATGCAGCACACCCGGTTGGGCCCGCTCGCAGGCGGCCTGCGGCTCGTCGACATCGGCCTTCGCGATCGGCTGCGCGAGCTCGACTTCGAGTTCCCGCTCGTAGGCGGTGACCGTCCTGTTCGAAGGCTCCCCGAGGTGCACCTGGACGGCATCGCCGGAGTCCTCCGCCGTCACCTCGTCGCTGAGGACCCCATGCGGGTCTACGCCGACCGGCTGGAGTCTCCCTCACTCGGGGGACAGGTCCTGCGCGGCTACCTGAGCGGGTCGATCGACGTCGTACTGCGGGTGCCACTGCGCCCGGGCAGCACCGACCACCGCTACGTCGTCGTCGACTACAAGACCAACAAGCTCGGTGACCCTGAGCGCCCGTTGGCGGCGCTCGACTACACGCCGGCGCTGATGACCGAGGCGATGCTGCACTCGCACTACCCGCTGCAGGCGCTGCTCTACTCGGTGGTGCTGCACCGCTACCTGCGATGGCGCCTCACCGGCTACGACCCCGAGCGCCACCTGGGCGGAATTCTCTACCTCTACGTCCGCGGCATGTGCGGTCCGGAGACCCCGGAGGTCGACGGCCAGCCCTGCGGTGTCTTCGCCTGGCACCCGCCTGCCGCGATGGTGCTCGAGCTCTCCGACCTCCTGGCCGGGGAGGTGTTGACGACTTGATCGATGACACCCATGACCGTCGCCTCGCGCTGCGGGCTCATGGCCTGCTGGCGTTGTTCAACCGGGCCGACATCCTCACGGCTGCGGACGTGCACGTCGCGACGCGGCTCGGTGCGATGACGGGGGAGACCGACGAGCAGGTGCTGCTCGCGGCGGCGCTCGCGGTCCGCGCCGTACGCCAGGGATCCACCTGCCTCGACCTGGCCACGGTCGCCGACCTGCCCCTGGAGGACGATCCCGAGGCACACGGGGCGCTGCCGTGGCCCGACCATGAAGCCTGGCAGGCGGCGGTCGCCGGGAGCCCGTTGGTGGCCCAGGAGGTACTGCGCTTCGACAACGCACTGCTCTACCTCGACCGCTACTGGCGCGAGGAGGTCCAGGTCTGCCGTGACTTGGTGAGCCGCCTGGAGCGAGAGGCTCCCGAAGTCGACACGGGCGTGCTCGAGGCGGGTGTGCTGCGGGTCTTCCCCAACGACGGCTACGACGAGCAGCGCACCGCGGTCCGGGAAGCCGCCGGGCGGTGGACCACCGTGCTGACGGGCGGTCCGGGCACCGGCAAGACCACGACCGTCGCCGGTCTGTTGGCGCTCTTGGCCGAACAGGCCGAGCATGGGCAGGGTCGGGCCGGCCAGACGGGCACCCCCCGTCGTCTTCGGATCGCGCTCAGCGCGCCGACGGGCAAGGCCTCGGCCAGGCTGCAGGAGTCGGTCGACGCCGAGGCCAAGGAACTGCCCCAGGCCGATCGAGACCGGCTCGGTCAGCTGCACTCCTCGACTCTCCACCGGCTGCTCGGCTCGCGGTTCGGCACCAGCATCAGGTTCCGGCACAACCGCGACAACCGCCTGCCGCACGACGTCATCGTGGTCGACGAGACCTCGATGGTCTCGCTCACGATGATGGCCAGACTGCTCGAGGCCGTGCGCCTCGACACCCGGCTGGTCCTGGTGGGCGACCCCGGCCAGCTTGCATCGGTCGAGGCCGGCGCGGTCCTCGCGGACCTCGTCGACGGCCTCCGCACCCGGTCGCGGCCGACGGTGACGGCGCTCACCACCTCGCACCGGTTCGGCGACGAGATCGCAGACCTCGCTGAGGCATTGCGCAAGGACGACGCCGACCGTGTCCTCGGCCTGCTTCGTGGTGGCGGTGTGGTCGAGCTGGTCGACCCCGCCGACGAGCGAGCGATGGCGGAGTTCCGCGAGGTCGCGACCGACGCGGCGTACGCCGTGCGTGAGGCCGCCGAGGCAGGGGATGCGCGGGCTGCCGTCGAGGCGCTCGACCAGCACCGACTCCTGTGTGCCCACCGTGAAGGTCCCTACGGCGTGGCCGGCTGGAACCGCCAGGTGGAGCGGATGGTCGCCGATCGCACGGGGGTCGACAACTACGACGAGTGGTACGCCGGGCGGCCGATCCTGGTCACCGCCAACGACTACGGCCAGGGGCTCTACAACGGCGACATCGGGGTGACCGTGCGCGCAGACGACGGGCGGCTGCGCGTCGTCGTCCCGGGGGCGGACGGGCTCAAGGAGTTCGCCACGACCCGACTGGCCGGTGTGCAGACCGTGCACGCGATGACCGTCCACAAGTCCCAGGGTTCCCAGGCTCGCGAGGTCAGCGTGATCATGCCGCCGGAGGACTCCCGCCTGCTGACCCACGAGCTCTTCTACACGGCGGTCACCCGCGCCCAGGACCGCGTGCGTGTGATCGGCTCCGAGGCATCGGTCCGGGCAGCCGTGGCGCGCAGGGTCCAACGCGCCTCCGGGCTCGGCCGGCGCCTCGCGGAATGACAGACCTGCCACTGTGGTCCGGCGGCCATTCCTCAGTGTCACACTCAGAGGGTGACTTCACGTTCCACCGACAGCTCGCCCAGCCAGATGGCAGATCGCCCCAACGTCCTGATCGTCATGTTCGACCAGGTCGCACCCGGCGCGTTGGGGGCCTACGGCAACCCGGTGGTCAAGGCGCCCACCCTCGATCACCTCGCTCGCACCGGCGTCGTCTTCGACGCGGCGTACTCCAACAGCCCCCTGTGCACCCCCGCGCGCTACTGCATGATGACCGGCCAGCTGCCCTCGGCGACCCGTGGCTACGACAACGCCGCCTACCTCGCCAGCACGATCCCGACCTTCGCGCACTACGCACGCTCCGCCGGCTACCGCACCGTCCTGGACGGCAAGATGCACTTCGTCGGGCCGGACCAGCTGCACGGTTTCGAGGAGCGCCGCACCACTGACATCTACCCGGCCGACTTCGGCTGGACGCCCAACTGGTTGCAGCCCGAGGAGCGCATCGACTGGTGGTTCCACAACATGGATGCGGTCACGGAGGCCGGGGTCGCCGAGGTCACCAACCAGCTGCTCTTCGACGACGAGGTCGGTCACCAGGGGATCCGCGCGCTGCACGATCTCGCTCGCGATTCCGACCACCGGCCCTGGATGCTGGTCGTCTCGTTCACGCACCCGCACGACCCCTACGTCACACGCCGGCGCTTCTGGGACCTCTACGACGGCGTGGACATCCCGCTGCCGGCGCTGGGTGCGGGCGACGTGCCGCTCGATCCGCACACCCAGCGGCTCCGCGACGTCAGTGCTATGGACGAGGTGGAGATCACCGACAGGGACGTACGCCGGGCCCGCCGCGCCTACTTCGGCAACATCTCCTACCTCGACGAGTGGACCGCGAAGCTGATATCGACGCTTTCCTCGTTGGGCGTGGCCGACGACACGGTGGTGGTGGTGCTCGCGGACCACGGAGACATGCTCGGTGAGCGCGGCCTCTGGTACAAGATGAACTCCTTCGAGGGGTCAGCCCGGGTGCCGTTGATCGTGCACAACCCGAAGCGGTTCCCGGCGTCCCGGGTGGCCGAGCCGGTCTCCCTGCTCGACATCCTCCCGACCATGGTCGAGCTCGCCGGCGAAGGTGCTCCCGAGAGTGTCGACCCCCTGCCCGGGCGCTCACTGCTCGACCTTTGCCGCACGGGACACACCGCTGACGGGAGCGAGCGTGAGGTGATCGGCGAGTACATGGGCGAGGGCGCCATCGCGCCGATCGTGATGATCCGCCGCGGTGACCTGAAGTTCGTGCACTCACCCGTCGATCCCGACCAGCTCTACGACCTCGTCCTGGACCCACAGGAGCG